>JAYVWQ010000193.1:0-7111 GCA_043785945.1 Akkermansia sp. | reverse complement strand
CGCTGCGCCAAGCGTTTTCGTCCAGCGTTCCGATGTCACGCATCATGGATTGCCAGACACCGCCCAATGTCGCTATGAAGATTCGCATGGCCACTCACGACTCCGACCAGCCCGCTGATTCATCACGTACCGTCGCGCCGCCAAGCTGGCCGCCCGTCATTCCGCCCGTCCTGCCGCCGCCAGCTTCCACCGGGCTGCAACACCGCGCCGTCGTCATCATCATCAGTTGTCTCGCGGGAATTTTTTTATTGCTGGCGGCGCTCATGGTGGTGGCCGGATTTGTTTTTTATCGGATGCAGGCCCCCCGGCCGAGGACGGAACCGGCCTCGGTGCCCGCCGTCGTTCCGACCATCCCGCGCGCGTTCCAATCCGAGCCGGGCGTCACGCATCGGAATGACCGGGTGGCCAGCGCGCCCTGGTCCATTCACATCGTGAAGGTGGATCGCACGCGCAAAGATTTGGCCTTCTACGCCCCGCTCGCCACGGGCACGGTGCTGGGTGTGAGTCTGATTTCGGAGCAGGCCCGCGACATTCCGCCCGGGATGGGTCGCGCAATCGCGGGAGTGAACGGAGATTTTTACGAGCGCGACAACTCCACCTACGCCGGCGACCCGCGCGGGTTGCAAATCGTCAACGGCGAACTGGTCAGCGGCACGAGCACGGCAGCGGTGTGGTTCGATGCCCAAGGTCAGCCGCATGTCGATGACGTGAAAGGCGATTTCAAAATCACCTGGCCGGATCGTCGGCAAACGCCCTTCGCGATCAACCAGCGGCGCGAGTCCGACATGGTCGTGCTCTACACGCCCACCTACGGCCCATCGACGCGCGTGAGCGGCGGACGCGATTTGATTCTGGAAAAGGACGGCGATGGTCCGTGGCTTCCGTTGCAGGCCGGACAAACTTACCGCACCAAAGTCCGCGCCGTGCAAGCCTCGGCGGACACGCCGTTGTCGCCGAACGCTTTGGTCCTCTCGCTCGGTTCGGCGCAACTGGCCAGCGTGCCCGAAGTGGCACCGGGGGCCGTGCTCGAAATTTCCACGACCACCACGCCGGACATGAAGGACGTTCTGACGGCCATCGGCGGCGGTCCGGCGCTGATCAAAAACGGCGTGCCCTTTGTCGCGACCGCATTGCCGCCCGGCGCGACACGGGCCTACAGCGAGCGTTCGAAGTATGAGCGGCACCCGCGTTCCGCCGTGGGTTGGAACGACACGCATCTCTACCTCGTGACGGTGGACGGACGGCAGCCTGGTCTCTCCGTGGGCATGACGCTGACTGAACTGGCGGACTATCTGGTGAAGCTTGGCTGCACGGACGGGATGAACTTCGATGGCGGCGCGTCGGCCTGCATGTGGATGGGCGGGCGGGTGGTCAACGATCCCTGCCAAGGCGAACGCCCGGTGGCGAATTCCCTCTTCGTGGTCCGCAAACCGGACGGGCGCTGAACGCCTCGCGCCATGATTGCCATGAATCAACGATTCGCCCTGTGGGTCTTGATGCTGTCGTGCCTGTCGCCTTTGTCCGCCGCCGTACCGGGCGCGGATTTTTTCACGAACGGACCACTGCATCGTTTTGAAATCAAACTGAGCGAGGAGAGCCTGCAAGCATTGCGCGACGAACCGCGGGAGTATGTGCCCACGACCGTCCGCGCGGACGGGCAGACTTACACCAACGTGGGAGTGCATCTCAAAGGGGTCGCCACCTTTCGTCCGGTGGACGGCCAGCCTTCGCTGACTTTGAACTTCAGCAAGTTTGTCGCGGACCAGCGTTTTCACGGACTGCGAAAAATCCATCTGAACAACGGCAAGGAAGACCCCACGTTCCTGCGCGAGGCGATCAGCGCGGAAATGTTTGCCGAAGCGGGCGTGCCCACCGCGCGCGTCACGCTCGCCCGCGTCCGCTTGAACGGACGCGACCTTGGCCCCTGTGTCGCCATCGAGGGATTCACGCCGGAAATGCTCGGACGCTATTTCAAGGACACACGGGGCAACCTCTACGACAGCGGGTTTCGTCAGGACATCACGCAGCCCTTGGAAAGGTTGTCGGGAAAAAAGCCGGACGGCTGGAAGGACTTGAGGGAACTGGCGAACGCGGCGCAAACGTCCGACCCGACCCAGCGCTGGATTCACCTCGCGCGCCAGCTCGATACGAATAGCTTTGCCCGCTACCTCGCCATGCAGGTGCTCACGGCCAACTGGGACGGCTACGCCACGTACAAGAACAACTATCGCGTCTATCACGATCCAACCTCGGACCGGTTGCATTTTTTCCCGCACGGCATGGATCAAACTTTTGCCCGGGCGCAGTCACCGATCTTGCCGCGCTGGGATGGACTGGTGGCTCGCGCTTTCATGGAGACGCAGGAGGGCCGCGCGCTCTACCAGCAGCAAATCGGACTGCTCTTCACCAATGTCTATCACACCGCGCCGCTGCTCCGGCGCGTGGATGAACTGACCGCGCGCATCCAACCCATCTTCGCCGAGCAAAGCCCTGAAGCCGCCGCGCAACACGCCGGCCAAGTGGCGGAACTGCGCCGCAACATCGAGCAGCGTGGAAAATTCATCGCCCAGCAACTGACCACGACCAACTGGATGGGACCGACCCGTCACTCGCCGCGATAGATGCAGCGCGACATGCAAGTCTCGGCCACGGCGATTTCCGTGAGCCAAGGGAGGCGGGGCTTCAGATGATCCCAAATCCACTTCGAGAGGTTCTCGCTGGTGGCGTTTTCCAGGCCGGGGATGTCGTTCAGGTAATAGTGGTCGAGCTGGTCCATGAGCGGACGGAAAGCCTCGGAAATTTCCGCGTAATCCATGAGCCAGCCGAAGCGCGGATCGCACTCGCCGGCCACCACGACCTCGACGCGGAAGCTGTGCCCGTGGAGCCGCGCGCATTTGTGATCGGCGGGCACGTTCGGCAGCTTGTGGGCGGCCTCGAACTGAAATGTTTTGCGCAACTCGACTTTCATGGGACGTACTTCGGAACGCAGGCCTGCCGGAACCGGTCCGCCTGCGTGGGGAGTGTTTGGGCTGCGGGCGGGGATGAGTCAAGGGTTCTGGTGTTTCGCCCGGCTCCACGCGCCCATCCGCCCAATTCCTCCCGGTAAAATCTTGACCCGCTTTTCTCGGCTCCTAGCATCGCGCCCACTTTGCAAATGATGAAAGCAATTCTCGCCCTGGAAGACGGCTCGGTGTTTCACGGCCAAGGTTTTGGCGCGCGCACCAGCGCGTGCGGCGAGGTCTGTTTTAACACCTCCATGACGGGTTATCAGGAGATTCTCACCGATCCTTCCTACAAGGGGCAGATCGTGACCATGACCTACCCGCTCATCGGGAACTACGGCGTGAACAAGCAGGACGTCGAGTCGTGGCGTCCGCACGTCGGCGGGTTCGTCATTCGCGAGCTGTCGCCGGTGGTCAGCAACTGGCGCTCGGACTCCTCGCTCGCGGCTTATCTGGAGGAGAACAACATCCCCGGACTGCAAGGCATCGACACGCGGGCGCTGACCAAGAAGCTGAGGGTGCGCGGCGCGCTCAAGGGTTTCATTTCCACGGAAGGCGTGGCCGAGGCCGAGGCGATTGAACGGGCGCGCAGTTGGACCGGGCTGGTCGGCGTGGATTACGTGAAGGAAGTCACGCACAAGCAGCCCTTCGTCTGGGACCCCGAGGACCAGGACAGCGGGAGCTTCAACATCGTGCGCGGCAGCGCCGTGGCCGACGTGCGCAACGTGCGCGACCCGATGCCGCCGGCGGACATTCCCATCGTGGCCTACGATTTTGGGATGAAATACAACATCCTCCGCCGCTTGCGGCAGGTCGGCTTCCGCGTGCAAGTCGTGCCCGCCACGACGCCCGCCAGCGAAGTGTTGAAATACAAACCCGCTGGAATTTTTCTCTCCAACGGCCCGGGCGATCCTTCGGCGCTGCCCTACGCGGCGCAGGCCGTGCGTGACATCGTGCAGACGGGTATTCCTACTTTCGGTATTTGCCTGGGACATCAAATCCTCGGACTGGCGCTCGGGGGAAAGACTTTCAAGCTCAAGTTCGGCCATCGCGGCGGCAACCAGCCGGTCAAGGATTTGGAAACCGGTCGCGTGGAAATCACCTCGCAGAACCATGGCTTCGCCGTCGATGCGACCTCGCTGCCGTCCGATGTCACCGTCAACCGCATCAACCTCAACGACCAGACCGTTGAAGGCATGAGGCACAAGACCAAGCCCATCTTCTGCGTGCAGTATCATCCCGAGGCTTCGCCGGGGCCGCACGATTCCAATCCGCTCTTTGCCGAGTTCCGGCAGATGATTGAGAAGGCTTGAGGCCTGGCCCGCAAGGCAGGGCCGTGGAAACAACGCGCCATGCTTGACTTGAACTTCGCACGCCTCTAATTCTCACTCACCGTATGCCACGACTTGTTGTTCTCAGCGAAGGACTCACCGGACGCTCGCATGAGCTGAAGGGCGAGAGCACCACTGTCGGCCGAGTGGAGGACAACGCCTTCCAAATTCCCGATTCCTCTGTCTCCAGTCATCATTGTGAGATTTTGCTGCGCGGCAACGAGGTTGTCATCCGCGACCTGAATTCGACCAACGGCACCTTCATCAATGGCCAGCAGATCACCGAGGCCACGCTTAAGCCCAGCCAGATTCTCCGCCTCGGCCAAGTCGAGGTGCGGCTGGAAGGCGATCCCGGAGCGGGCAGCAGTCCGGCCCAGCGGAAGATGACGCTGGACCACACGCAAGTCGTGCCCCAAGGCATCAAGATGGGCGAGCTGGATCAGACCATCAAGATGGGCAACCCCGGCTTCGAGAAGAAGAGCAACAAGGGGACGAAGATTTTCATCGTGGCCGCCATCGTCTTCGGGGTGGTCGGACTCGTCGTGCTCATCTGGGTCGTGACGAAGTAGTCCGGTCTGCGTCTGACAACGACGAGTTCATTCCGCTGGAACGGTAAGTCTCCCGCTGGTTACTCCCTCATTCCTTCAACCACCCGGCCACATCCGCCGCTGCATAGGTAATCAAAATGTCCGCGCCCGCGCGCCGCATGGCCAGCAGGCTTTCCAACACCACGGCTCGCTCGTTGATCCAGCCGTTCGCTGCCGCTGCTTTCACCATCGAATACTCCCCGCTCACCGCATACGCCGCCGTGGGATAACCAAACTCCGTCTTCACGCGATGAATGATGTCGAGGTAGGCCAGCCCCGGTTTCACCATCACCATGTCCGCGCCTTCGGCCAGGTCCAGCGCGACCTCGCGCATCGCCTCGTCGCCGTTGGCTTCGTCCATCTGGTAACTGCGCCGGTCGCCGAACTGCGGCGCGGATTCCGCCGCGTCGCGGAAGGGGCCGTAGAAGGCCGAGGCAAACTTCGCCGCGTAGCTCAGAATGGGCGTGTCCGCAAAACCCTCTTTGTCCAACTGCGCGCGGATGGCCCGCACCCGTCCGTCCATCATGTCGCTCGGGGCCACGATGTCCGCGCCCGCCTCCGCATGACTGGCAGCGGCGCGGGCCAGCAAGGCGAGCGTGGGATCATTTTGCACCCGGCCGGATTTGTCGCCGGGATGAACGAGACCGCAATGCCCGTGGCTCGTGTATTCGCAGAGGCACACGTCGGTGATGACGAGCAGCTCGGGCAGGGCGCGTTTCAGTTCCCGCACTGCGCGCTGCACGATGCCGTTCTTCGCGTACGCCCCCGAGGCCCGCGCGTCCTTCGTTTCGGGGATGCCAAAGAGCAGCACCGCCGGCACGCCCAGGGCGTGGGCGCGCGCCGCCTCCTTCGCCACTTCATCCACGGAAAGCTGGAACACGCCGGGCATGGACGCGACCGCGCGGCGCACTTTCTTTCCCGGTACGGCGAAGAGCGGCAAGACCAATTGCTCCACGCTCAGGCGCGTCTCCGTGACGAGCCGGCGCAGCGCCGGGGTATGACGCAAACGACGCGGGCGATAAGCCGGGAACTGTCCGAACTGTGAGTTCATGGCCGGAGGCTAGGGGAAGCGCGGGCGGTTGTCAGTCGGGAGTTGTGGGTGGAGCATCGAGCGGCGCGGCGCGGCTGGTCAGGCGGGTGAGGCGGCAATTCCGACTGAGGAAACCAAGCGATCGCGGAAATCATCCAGCGCTTCGGACTGGGCCGCGAGCAAGTGTTGCAAGTTGTAGAACCGATTGGTCGTGGGAGATTTTTCGTGCGCTTTGGGGAGATCAAGGTTGGGAACATTGTAGATCGTCCAAAACTCGACGAACCCATGTTGCTTGGCGCTCTGGTGGCTTTTCTCGGCTTCGCCCAAGCGGTTCCAGATGTTGGATTGATCCCCGCCTCCCTTGACCTCAATAGCGACGATGTTGCGCCGTGATTTTTTGGAAGCTTCCTCAACGACGATAATGTCCGGATCGGCCGCGAAGGCGATGATGACCTTGCGCTGCGAGGCGTTGCGGAGTTCGAGCTTGGTCGAAGTTTCTTTCTCCACCGCGTGAGCAACGATGGTGTGAATAAGCTCGAAAACCGCCTGATTGGCCAGCTTGCCGATCTTAGTGTTGTTGCTGCCTCGAAGCTGCGGGCCAAGGGTCAGGAGCGTCAGGTCGTCGAGCAAATCCATGGAGAATCGTTCGGGTCCAATATCATGCAGCAACCCGGAAGCACGTTGCGCGAAAGCGTGGCAGAGATCGGCAATCTCAGGCAGCGCTTTCGGAGAGATGTTCCCCTTCTCCTCCATCGACTTAAACCGGCCCAGTTTGCCTTTGTTAAACAACTCTTTCTGACTAAATCCGAGGAGCAGCCGGTAGTAACCAAGGAGCCTCGGGTTGGCCGTGAGCAGCGCGGGTATGGGGAAAAGAAATTCGCCGCGCAGCCCCAGGCTGGCCAGCCGTTGGAGATCAGCCGACGGCGCGAACACGTCGAGCTCGGCGTTGAGGGTAGCGAGTTCCAACCCGCTGATCGTTTGGGACAACGCCTGCTGGAGGTACAGCCGACGAAAGGCCTCCAGCGCCGTGGCCATTGTCACCTGAAGATTCGAGGAGGGTAGCTGTAAGCTCATATTCTGGACTTGTGTTCCGATAGCCGCTGCGTTTCGGGGCTGCAGCCGGGCGTTGGAGCGCGTTTGTAGCTTCCGCGACGTATGAGG
>JAYVWQ010000192.1:0-3724 GCA_043785945.1 Akkermansia sp. | reverse complement strand
GTGACATCACCCTGACCAACGTGCTGGTCGTGAACAGCCAGCCGACCAACGGCTTCGTGGTCTTCACCGCGACCAACCTCGCGCCCGGCCAGGTGTTCGTCTTCACCAACAGCTACACCGTGCCGACCAACGCCTGCGGCCCGTGGAGCGACACGCTCACCGCCACCGCGCGCAGTGTCTGCGGCCTCGCTGTGACCAACACCGCCACGGCCAACTGCCCGGCGCTGATCGTGCCCGGCCTTGAGGTGGTGAAGAACTGCCCGCCCGCGCCCGTGGCTCCCGGCACCGTGCTCCTCTACACCGGCGCGGTGCGCAACACCGGCAATGTGCCCATCACCAACGTGGTGGTGATTAACAACATGCCCGTGCCGAACACCGTGGTGTTCACCGCCGCCCTCCTGGCTCCGGGACAAAAACTCCTGTTCACCAACAGCTACACGACTCCGGTCGGCCAGTGCGGCCCGTGGAATGATCTGTTGACCGCCACGGCCCGCACCATCTGCGGCGAAGGCGTGACCAACAGTGTCGAGTCCTCCTGTCCGGCCACCGGTGCTCCGCGCATCGTGGTCACGAAGTCCTGCCCGCTCGCGCCGGTCGGACCGGGTGAACTGCTCGTCTTCAGCGGCACGGTCAGCAACGCCGGCGACCTCACGCTGCAAAACATCGTGGTGGTGAACAACCGGCCCACGAACAGCACGCCGGTGTTCGCCCTCGCCAGTCTCGCGCCGGGCGAAGTGCGCGGCTTCACCAACAGCTACCGCACGCCGACGAACGACTGCGGCCCGTGGGTGGATACGCTGACCGCGACCGCGATCAGCCAGTGCGGCAGCAACGTGACCGGCAGCGCCACCGCGACCTGCACCGCCGTGACCACGCCGCGCCTGAGCCTCACCAAGCGCTGCCCCACGCAGCCCACGCCCTACGGCGGATTCCTCATCTACAGCGGCGTGGTGAGCAACAGCGGTAACATCACTTTGACCAACGTCTATGTGGTCGATGACAAGCCGACCAACAACACGCCGGTCATCGGACCCATCACGCTCGCGCCCGGCGCCTGGGCGGCCTTCACCAATGGCTATGCAGTGCCGACGGAGATTTGCTGCGGAGCGATCATTCACGACACGCTGACCGCGCGCGGCACCGACAAGTGTACGGGCAGCAACGTGACCAAGACGGCCACGGCGGTCTGCCCGCTCGTCACCGCGCCCGGCCTGCTCGTCACGCGCACCTGTCCGACCGGACCGGTCACGCCTGGCCAACCGATCTCCTACAGCGGCATCCTGACCAACACGGGCAACGTGACCCTGAGCAATGTGCTCCTCATCGCCGACAGCGGCGTAGTGCTCATGGGTCTGGACGGACTCGCGAAGGGTGAATGGATGGATTACACGGACACCTTCACCGTCGCGAACTGCAACGGCCCGGTGACCAACACCCTGACCCTGACCGGCTACGACATCCGCACCGGCGTGCGCGTGACCAGCACGGCGGTGTGCGTCGTCAACTGCAACGGCCAGCCCGCTCCGCTGGTCATGAATCCGGTCATGCTGCAACACTCGTTCGGCATCACCTTCAACACCGAGGCCGGCCATGCCTACGAAGTGGAATACGTGAACTCATTCACGCCGCCCGTGCTGTGGAAACACTTCACCAATGTCATCGGTGACGGCGGGCCGGCCGCCATCCTCGACGGCATGACCAACCAGATGCGCTACTTCCGCGTGAAGTATTGATTCGATGTGGAAATCAGGCGCGCGTCACCGGGACGCGCGCCTGAGCACGGCGGTTTGAAAACTGAGACGGGTAATCGGACGGAAGTCGGAACGGAACTGCGGACGCCAGCGACAGGTCAATAAACCTTGCGGAGATTCGAGGGGAGGATGCCGAGTTCCATCCGATACTTGGCCACCGTGCGGCGCGCGATCTGAACCCCCTTGGCCTGCACCATCTTCACCACTTCCTGATCGGAGAGCGGCTTGGTGGAGTTCTCCGCCTTAAAAATTTCGTCGATCATCTCCTTCACACTCGTGTTCGACATGGACTCGCCGCCGTCGGTTTTCAAACCAGAGGTGAAGAAATACTTCATCTCGAAGATGCCAAAGGGCGTCTGCATGTATTTGCCGGAGACGGCGCGACTGACCGTCGTTTCATGCACCTTCACCACGCCCGCCACCATGTCCATGGTCAGCGGCTTGAGGAAGGCCGTTCCTTTCTCCATGAACTCCCGCTGCCGATGCGTGATTTCCTTGCCGATGTTGAGAATGGTGGACTGGCGTTGGTGCAGGCTCTTAATCAGAAATTTTCCCGCCTGAATTTTCGCCCGGATATATTCGCGAACCTCGGGCGAGGACTCGGCCTGGCCGATCAAATCCTTGTAGTGGTTGCTGATGCGGAGCTGGGGCAGATGATCGTTGTTGGTCGTGACGACAAACTCGCCGTCGTCGCCTTTGACCACGAAGACCTCGGGCACCACGTACATCGAATTGTCGGGCAGGAAGGCGCGGCCCGGGCGCGGTTCAAGGTTGGCAATGAGGGCCAGGGAATCCTGGATGTCGTCGAGATCCCGGCCCAGGACGCGGGCAATCTCCGGGATGCGCCGCTTGCTCAGAGCCTCGAAACATTCGCTGATGATTTTGTATTCGAGGGTGTGGGTCAGCTTCTGGCGCTCCAACTGGAGCATCAGGCATTCGCGCAGATTCCGCGCGCCCACGCCCGGCGGGTGAAAGGACTGGATGACGCCCAGCACCTTCTCAATGCGCGCCGGCTCGACGCTGGTGGTGGCGTGCAGTTCCTCGACCGTGGACTTGAAGAAGCCGTAGTCGTCGATATTGCCGATGAGCAGTTCGGCGATGGAGACCTCGCCGTTGTTCAGCTCGGAGAGGCGCACTTGCTGCAGGAGACTTTCTTGGAGCGACGTGCCCTGAGTCAGCGAGTTGAACATGAACTCGCGCTTCTCCTCATCCTCGGGCGTGGAACGCTGCGGCAGATTGGTGGCGGAAAAATGTTCGCGCCAATCCTGGTCCAGTTGCGCCAGGCGCTCGAAGTCCGCTTGAAAATCATCGACCGGGTCGTTGCTCGGCTTCTCGGTGGCGGGGTCGTAGGTGACATCGGCGGGCGGCTCGGTCGGGTCGGCGGCAATGGTGGCCTCACAGGGCACACCTTCGCCATCGCGCTCGGCTTTTTCGTGATCGACTTCCGAGGAGTCGGCCTCTTCCAGGAGGGGGTTCTGCTCCATTTCCTGCTGCACGAGGGCTTGCAACTCCAGCGTCGGCGCCTGAAGCAGGGCCAGCGACTGCTGCAACTGCGGCGCCAGCACCTGGGCCAGCGACATTCTCTGCGATAAATACAAGCCTTGTGGCATTGGGTCGAATTTAGCCTGTGATTTTCTGCAAGCTCAAGGAACTACTCGGCACAATCGTTGCTATTCTAAACAACCTTTTTGGCCGGCGACCTCCGAGATGACGCGCTCTGGGGCTTGATCCCGTTTTTAATTTTCAATTCCTCCTCCCGCTCCTAACGTCCCCGTCGTGTCTGTTCAGTTCACCATTCTCGGCAGCGGCTCCAGCGGCAATTGCGCCTATCTGGAAACGCCTGAGACGCGCCTGCTCATCGACGCCGGTTTTAGCGGGCGGCAGATCCGCCAGCGCCTGCTCTCCCTTGGCCGGACGCCCGAAGCTCTGACCGGTATTCTCATCACGCATGAGCACTCCGATCACATTCAAGG
>JAYVWQ010000191.1:0-7280 GCA_043785945.1 Akkermansia sp. | reverse complement strand
GGGGTCGAACACGGCCTGCGCCACCGTCGGCACCGGGACATCCAGCTCCGCGCGGTGCAACTGGGCGGACCACCAGCCGAGCATCATGGAGAGCGCGGTTGGGCTGCACCAACCGCGCGCCCCGGCGTGACCGAGTTGAGAACGTTCCGGCACGTCGAGCGTGGTGCCCCAGGCGTGGCGGTCAGGCTCGGTGGTCTCCGGCGCGACGGATGAATTCAGAAACGACAGGGCCAAGAATTTCAACTGCGGTCTCCTTCCCTCGGCGCTCGGGCCGCGCAGGGTGATGCGGACCTGCGCTGCGTCCATGAGGTGCGCACCGATCAATGTGTCCGTTTCCACCGCAGCGTCGGCATCGCGCTCGGGACGCAGACTGGTGCGTTGCGGTCCCGGTTCCGCCGTCCACGCCGCGATGGGGTAGAAGCGCGTTTGATGGGTGCCGCTCCACGCGCACGCCTCCACCTGCAAAGCGGTGCCGGGCGGGCAATGGGCGTTCCACGACACAATGAGTTCCCGCCAGGCTCGGACTTCGACGCGAGGCGAGAGCAGGACGAGCGTCCCGGCGGTTTCCGTGCGGGTGAAGTTTTCCCAGTGATCGAACCGGCGCAGTTGAGTGCGCGGCGCGGGTTCGGAGGAGTGGGGTGTGGAGCAGCTTGTGATCATAAGTCCGGCCGTCAGGGCCAGCGTGGCGGTGCGCAATAATTTTAGATGCACGACGCGGCGAGTGTAGCCGTCGCGATTGGAATTGCGAATGACGAATGACGAATGGCCTGGCGAGCCTGCATCTCCATTCGTCATTCCCCCAGGAATATCCCGGGGTTCTCGTGCATCTCACAGACGGCAGGCTGGAGGATGGACCGCCGCCGGGATCGCTCGGATTTGTTGGGTTTGAACGAGTCTGAACCAAAGATGCCGGTGGCATGGACCCGGAGCCGCGTTCGCAATGAACGCACGGATGCTTCCGGGAGAATCCATGAGTCCGGTCCATCCCTGGTCGGCCGGGTAAAGCGCGGTGCCCGTTTGACGAAGACCGCCGGGCCGTTACGATGCGCGGCAAGCTGGGAACCGATTTGGAACCATTCGCAGCCTCCGTATGCCGCCCGATGAAAAAGCGTTTGAGGAAGTTGTGCACGCCCACTACGAGCCACTCTATCGGTTCGCCCTCGGCCTGAGCCGGCGCGAGGCGGACGCCGCCGATCTCACCCAGCGCGCCTTCGAGCGGCTGGGCGAAAAGGCCGACACGCTGCGCGATCCGTCGAAGGTCAAGACTTGGCTCTTCACCACGCTCTACCGCGATTTCCTCCAGCAGAAACGGCACGACACGCGGTTCCCGGAATCCGAGTTCGACGAATCCGTCGCCGCCACCATTATTGAGCTGCCGCGCGTGGAAACGATGACGGACGCCCACGCCGCCGTGGCCGCGTTGCAGGAACTGGAGGAGCCGTTCCGCTCCACGCTGGTGCTCTTTTATTTGCAGGAAAATTCGTACAAGGAAATCGCCGCGATTCTGGACGTGCCCATGGGCACCGTGATGTCGCGCCTCGCGCGAGGCCGGGAGTTGCTCCGGGCGCGCATTGATCCGCCCGCCCGCCTGACTCCGGCGAGCACCGTGAAAGGAACCCGCCCATGAACTCACAACAAGCCAGGGAAATTCTCGCTGCCTACCGGCTCGGCACTGAGGACGCGCGCGATCCGGCTTTTGCCGAAGCCCTCGAACTGACCCGCCACGATGCGGAACTCAAAGCGTGGTTCGACGAGACGATGGCCTTTGATCAACTCATGCGCGGACGCCTCGCCCGCGTGGCCGCGCCCGCCGGGCTGCGCGACACTATTCTGGCCGAACGCAAAATTATCCGCCCCGTGCCGTGGTGGCAGCACCAGTTGAACGGACGCCAGTTCGCCGCCGCCGCCGCCGTGCTCATCGTGGGTGCGCTCATCGCATTGTGGCTGGGGCAGCCGGCCCGGGGCTTCGCGCAATTCCGACGGGAAATTGCCGACCAGTCGTGGGCGTCGGCCCCGCATCTGGAAATGAAGACGACGGACCTAGGTGAAGTGAGCCGGTTCCTCGTCGCGCAAAACGTTTCCACCAACTTTGCCATCCCGCCCACCCTGGCGCAGTCCGAGGTGCGCGGTTGTTCGGTCCTGCTTTGGCAGGGGCGGCGGATTCCGGTCATCTGCTTCAATGCGGGCAACCAGCACCTGCATCTGGCGGTCGTGGATCGGAACTTGTTTCCCGACGCGCCCACCCGCATTCCCCAGCTCGATCAATGGCAGGCTTGGCGCACTGCGAGCTGGTCCAAAGACGACCACAGCTACGTGCTGACCGGGCTGAACACCACGGCTTTTGTGAAAAAATTCCGCAAGGCCAGGCACTGGGATTGGGAGAGCTGATCGGCCATTTCGCGTGAAGGTGCAGTTTGCCCTCGGCCCAAGCGGACGGACCGCCCAGCATGGATCGGATTGAAGAATGTCTCGCCTGTTCGCGGAGAACCTGCCGCAATGAATCCGTGCCGAGTTCATCGGGCCAAAAATATGTTTGAAAGCCGCCATGAGGAAATCCTCCCCCTGCGCCTCTTCCTGCGCCGGATGCTTAACTGTCTGCTGATCGCGACTGGACTCGTCGTCGTCGCCTTGGGCCTGGGCACGAGTGGCTACCATTTTTGGGGGCGGCTGGCGTGGATCGATGCCCTGCTTAATGCCTCCATGATCCTCACCGGCATGGGTCCGGTGGACCGGCTGGAGTCGGACACAGCCAAGCTCTTCGCCACGGCTTACGCGCTGTTCAGCGGGCTGGTGTTCATTTCCCTCATGGCATTGTTCGTCGCGCCGGTGACCCACCGTTTATTGCACAAGTTCCACCTGAGCGACGAAGATTTGCAGTGAAGATTGCCGGGACAGATCCAGAAATCTGGAACTGCGGAAGTGAGGAATTTCCGGCCCAACCTCAAGTTTCCTCCCTGAACTGCCGAATGAATTCAAGTCACTGCCAACCCTAAACGGATGAGCGCCGCTCGGAATCAGAAACCGGGCGGCGCGTTGTTTTCCAGGGGAGCCGCAGCCCTTCCGCCCTGAATCCAATTAAGATTTGCTTTCGATTTTTGCGTCGCTAATCCTCCGCGAACACCTATGGCACAACCTATTTACCACGCCAGCATCGAAGGCGCGCAGCATGGAGCGAAGAGCCTCGCCGACTTCCTCGACTACGCGAAACGCTCCGGTGCGGCCGGCGCGCAGCCCTCGAACTACATGCTCCAGGGTGGAAAACTTTTCAAGAGCGCCAAGGAAATCAAGGACACCTTCGAGCAGCGCGGCATGTTGCTCGACGGCATTTCGGCCCACTGCCCATTCTGGGTCCACACCAGCGCCTGGACCGCCACGCGCAGCGGCCACCCCTTTATCCCCGCCGACGTGGCCAAGAAGTCCCCGGCGGAAATTGAGAAATGGGCGGAGAACTATCTGCTCAAGCTTATGGATTTGTCGGCCGACCTCGGCGTGAAAATTATGCCCATGTTCTGGGGTGTGGCCTTCGGCTGGGAACTGGCCTCGGGTTACCCGTGGGGCTTCTGGCAGGGCGGCAATTACGATCTGATCGCCGAGGGCAAGGAACGTTTCGTCAAAAAAACCGCCAAGCTCCGCAAGGCGGCCAAGGAACGCGGCATTTATCTCTGCCACGAAATTCATCCCGGTACTGCCGCCATGTGCGCGGATGATTTCAACCTGCTCGTCGAAATTTGCGACGGCGACAAATGCCTCGGGGTGAATGCAGACCCCTCGCACTGCTGGGAAGGCGAATCGTGGGAGACGCGTTTTCTCAAGGTCGCGCCGCGCATCCACGCCGCGCATGTGAAGAACTTCACCATCCGTCCCGGCCTCCCGCTGCGCATGATGGAACCGAACTGGCAGAAGCGCGCCATGCAGTTCACCGACCTGCCCTCGGGCGATTTGAACATGAGCCGCTACGTGGAGATGCTCGTGCTCGCGGGCTATCCGCAGCGCTATCGCGAGATCATGAAGCGCGCCACCGCCCCGCTCGTCGTCGAGGCCGAGAGCGCCTATCGCGAACTGGATGCCACGAGTGCCAACGGCGTCGCCTATGTGCGCGATAATCTTTGCTTCCCGGTCGCCGTCGGTTCCTTCGAGGACGGCATGGGCGCGTAGGCTGGAAATTATTGTAACGCCAGGCCGCACCGAACTGGTGCGGCCTTTTCATTCTCGAAACCGGAGTTGAACCGCAGATGAAAACGGATAAACGCAGATGAGGAAGGGAGATTTTAAGATGGAACCATACAGTTGAAAGAAACGTGAAATGCGATCCGGAGACCGGGCCGAAGATGGAGCGATCCGGCCCTGCTTCCACGACACGATTCCGGTTTAGGTAAGAACATTTGAGGTGAGAAAATTGGGGAAAAATAATCTGCTTACCTCCAATTTTCTGGCCGACATTTCCATCTGCGTTGGTCCGCGTTTATCTGCGGTTCAAATTCTTCCAAGCACTCCGCTACGGCTCCACGCGCACCGGAGTTCCGACCGTCACCAGTTGCAGCAGATACTCTGCGTTCCAATTCGCGAGGCGGAAACAGCCGTGCGATTCCGTGCGGCCCACCTCCTCGGGGCGCGGCGTGCCGTGAATGCCATAGCCGGGCTTGTCCAAACCAATCCACGCCGTGCCCACCGGATTGTTCGGTCCCGGCGGCAGCACGAGCTTGCGCCCCAACTCTCTCGCCTCGGCGGATTCGGGAAACACCTCGGGGTCAAAGGTGTAATTCGGATTCGGAGCCACGACGGCGACATGGAGTTCGCCCACCGGACGTTTCTCCACGCGCTGCGCGATGCTGCAAGGGAAGTGCGCGAGCAGGCGATTCCCGGAATCGAACGCCTCCAGCGTGCGGTCCGCGAGGCGGATGACGAGAAACGCGGCTTTGCCCGCCGGACGCTCGCGCTCGGTCGATGGCACCGTGAGCCTTGTGCCTGGCAGCAATACGGTCCAATCAATCTGCGGGTTCAAACGGCGCAGCAGATTCGGATGCGCGTGACTGCGCTCGGCCAACAACTCCAGCATGGATTCGTAATCCAGTCGCGGCTGCTCGGACTTGCCCAGCCAAGTGGTGGCGAGGGGCAGAGGCCGCGCCAGATCGACGGACTCGACCCGCCAGTTCGTGAGCGCGGGCGGATCAGGAATCAGCCGGGCGCGCGTGTCGGCGTTCAGTTCGCCCGTCATCGGCAAACCTTCGCGAAGCTGGAAGGCGCGAATCGTCGCTCTGGTCTGAGAGCCGGACACCCCGTCGATGGAACCGGCCGAAAAACCCAGACGGTCCAACACAATCTGCGCGTCCAGCAGGCCGGGCACTTTGGTCGAAGACGAATTCGTACGAACGACTGCGTTCGTTGGGATCAGAGCGCGCGGAATGTTTGTGGCGGAAACCGGCTGTGGCGCGGGGACGACTGAAGGCGCGGGGTTCGTGTTCGACGGGACGCTAAGAAATTGTGGCCAACGCTGCCACGCGAGCCAACCCAGCCCCGCGAACAGCGCCAGCACAACGAAAGCGATGAGACCATTGCGGCCCCCCTGGCCTTTCGTTCTTCTCATCCCTTTCGAGGCGCGATATTTGGTGTACACCCGCACCAGCGCAGCATAGACCGAACGCGGGCGGCAAGAGAAGGGCGCGGTGCGGCCGCGATGCAAGGTGGGGCGCGTCGCTCCGCGCGCGCCGCCGGATCGGAGAGCAGGGTCATGCTGACCAAAGGCTGAACCGACACGATGAGCATTGCCACTGCCCAAGGTTCGTCGTGAAATCATCCGCATGAACATTGTCGTGTTGGATGGCTACACCCTGAATCCCGGAGACCTGACTTGGGACGCCCTGAAGCAGCTTGGCTCCTGCACCGTCCACGACCGCACGCCGCCGGAACTCGTGCTCGAACGCGCCCGCGAGGCCGAGGTCATTCTCACCAACAAAGTCGTGCTCAACCGGGAAACGATTCTCGCGCTGCCGCGTTTGAAATACATCGGCGTGCTCGCCACCGGCTACAATGTCGTGGACGCGGCGGCGGCGAAGGAGCGCGGCATCCCCGTCACCAACGTGCCCGACTACGGAACGCCCTCCGTGGCCCAGCACACCTTCGCGCTTCTGCTCGAACTCACTCAGCGCTCCGGGCACCACGCGCAAACCGTGCGGGACGGACGCTGGGCCGCGAGCGCGGATTTTTGTTACTGGGATTCACCGCTGGTCGAATTGCACGGCCTGACCTTCGGCGTGATTGGTTTCGGTAAAATTGGCCGCGCTGTGGCCCGCCTCGCCGAAGCCTTTGGGATGAAGGTGCTGGTTCACAGCCGCCGCCGTCCATCCGAGTTGCCCGTCTCTTGCGAGTGGGTGGAGCTGGATGCGCTGCTCGCTCGCAGCGACGTGGTGAGCCTGCACTGCCCACTCACGCCCGAGACCAACCAGTTCATCAACGCCCAACGCCTCGCGCTCATGAAGCCCACCGCCTTCCTCCTCAATACCAGTCGCGGCCCGCTACTCGATGAGTCCGCCGTAGCCGCCGCGCTCAACGCCCACCGTATCGCTGGTGCGGGACTCGACGTGCTATCCGTCGAACCACCGTCTGCTCACAACCCGCTCCTCACCGCCAAAAACTGCCTCATCACCCCGCATATCGCCTGGGCTTCACGCGCCGCCCGCGCCCGCCTCATGGACATCGCGGTGGAAAATATCCGTGCCTTCGCCACCGGCACCCCGCGCCATGTGGTCAATGGGTGAGCCTAGCATGTTTGACGCTTCGGAACCCAACGGGGAAAACCAAACTTGAGCTTGCCCCGCGCCCTGCCATTCTTGCGCCGCGTTGCGCGAGTGGTGAAATGGCAGACACGCCAGACTTAGGATCTGGTCCCGCAAGGGGTGGAGGTTCAAGTCCTCTCTCGCGCACCAACTTCTTCTTCCGCTTCCGCGGATTCAACGTGTCCCGGCCGCAGGCTTCGGCGCATCCAGCGCGGCGATGGATTCCCGGAGCCGGCGTTCGATGAGTTTGAGCGCCGCCGCCTCCTCGATTTTATGGCCGAGAATGTCGGTCACGTAAAACGTATCCACGGCCGCACCCTTCTCGGTTAGAATCTTGGCCACGCCGATGTCGAACTGCAATTCGGCGAAGACCTGCGCGATGGTGTAGAGCAGGCCGATGCGATCCTCCGTCTCCACCTCGATGATGGTGCGCGTGGTCGAGCTGTTGTTGTCGATGCTGATCCGGGTGGGGATGCGTTCGCCTTCGTGCGACTGATAGAGCGGCCG
>JAYVWQ010000190.1:0-2882 GCA_043785945.1 Akkermansia sp. | reverse complement strand
AGTTTGGAGAATGGATAAATTTTCTGCTCAGGCTTGCGACACCCTGCGCCCAAGACGGCGATGCCAGCAAACGCCGCCGAGGCCGACATGAGCTTCATGAAGTCACGACGGTTGAAATCCGCCTCACTCGCGGCCGCCGGGAACTCGCGATCCAGCCACGCCTGCGCTTCCGGCGAGTTATCGAGCTGGTCGATGCTCTTCCAGTATTTCACCGTCTCCGGCTCAGGGCATTGCGGGGGAATCGTTTTCATCGGTGACAGGCGGAGCAGTTTTCCAACGACTGAATCTTCCAGTCATGCACGGCCTTTTCGCCAAATTGCTTTTGCTTGAGCGCGGCGGCGACGGGGTCGGCATCCCATTTCCAATCGAGGTCAGTAACCTTGTCCGCCGGACGGATGGCTCCCGCGGGATTGCGATGGCAATCGAGACAGAACGCCATGTGCAGGGGCTTGGCCTGGGCCACAACTTCCATCTTGTTAATCTGGCCGTGGCACTCCACGCAACTGACGCCGCGCGCCACATGGACGGAGTGGTTGAAATAAACGTAATCGGGCGTGCGATGAATCTGCACCCACGGGACCGGCTTGCCCGTGGCAAAGCTCTCGCGAACCGGTGCGAGACGCGGGTCGTCTTTGAGCACTTGGTTGTGGCAGTTCATGCACACGTTGGCGGCGGGGACGTTCGCGTACCAGGATTTTTCCACCGTGCTGTGGCAGTAGCGGCAGTCCATGCCCATCTGCCCGGCATGAAGGGCGTGGGAGAAAGCCACCGGCTGGGTCGGCTGATAACCCACACGGGAGTATTTCGGCGTGAGGTAATACCAAGCGCCCGAGGTGACCGCCGCGCCGATCAGCGCAACGCCCACCGCGACTTTCAGCGGCAGCTTGTTGGTCCACTTTGGAAATACGTCTGACATGGATTAAATGCTCCGGTTGCACTCGCCGTCTGGCCGCACCAGCGGCAAACGAACGAGGTATCAAACAGCAGCAACAGTATTCACCATCAAATCTCGCAAAAAACGGGCTGTCGAATTCACCGGCCCGCTCACTTCGGCGCGAATGTTGTCCAACCGTATTTTGTCAGGCAAGCACTTTGTGAAACTTTTCACGATGAAGAGCGATAAGCATCGCTCCGGGCAAAAACGAACCACGCTCGTAGCCCGAGATCGCGACTTTGGCCCGCTTAGGATTTCCTGCGCTGCTGCCGATGTTTTACCGAGATCGATCATGATGATTTGCGTTGAATTGAACAGTCCAGCCCAAGCAGAGCGCGCGGCGGCCCGAGCCGCCACGTCTCGGCGCGGGGAGTTGCCATGCTGAACATTCTGCTCGCCGATGACCACGAGTTGATCCGGGCCGGATTGAAACAAGTGCTGCAAACCGGCCTCGGCCCCATCCATGTGGGCGAAGCGGAAAACGTCCCGCAGGCTCTCAGCCTGGCCGAAGCCCAACCTTGGGACATCGCCCTCACCGACGTCACGCTGCCCGGTCATGGCCGGCTTGATCTGCTCAAGGAATTCAAAACGCGCCGGCCCGAAATGCCCGTGCTCGTCCTGAGCGTGCTGGCGGAAAACGAGGTTGCGATCCGCGTGTTGAAGTCCGGTGCCGCGGGTTTCATCCACAAGGAAACTTCTGGCGAAGAGCTGGTGAAGGCCGTGCGCAAGGTGCTGGCCGGGGGAAATTACGTCAGCGAATCGCTGGCCGAGAAACTTGCGCTCTACATCACCGCGCCGCCGCTGGAAGAACCGCACCGCAAGCTTTCCAACCGCGAATTCGCCGTCATGAACATGCTGGCCTCCGGCAAAACGCTCACGGAGATTGGCAAGATGCTCGCCCTCAGCATCAAGACCATCAGCACCTACCGCACGCGCGTGCTCTTGAAGATGCAGTTGGAGAACAACTCCGATCTCACCCGCTACGCCCTCAAGCACCGGCTCATGGAATGACGGCCCATCGGGGTGCCGAGCGCTTTCAACTCCGCCTCGTTACAACTCCCGCACACTCGGATTTGACTCCGCCGCCTGCTTGCGGAAACTGCCCTCATGTCCAAAACATTCTCCGCCCTCGCGCTGGCTCTTGCGTTCTCTTTCACCGTCGCGGTTCACGCCGCTGACCCCGCCAAACCGCTCCGCGCCCTCATGGTCTGCGGCGGCTGCTGCCACGACTTCGAGCATCAAAAGACCATCCTCAGCGAAGGCATCAGTGCGCGCGCCAATGTGGAATTCACCATCGTCCACGAGGGCAACGACCGCACCAATCGCGTTTCCATTTACGAGAAGCCGCACTGGTGGAAGGGCTACGACGTGATTCTGCACAACGAATGTTTCGGCATGGTCAACGACGACAAGTTCATCGAGAACATCACCGCCGCGCACACCGCCGGCGTCCCGGCCGTGATGCTCCATTGCTCCACGCACAGTTACCGCATGGGGCAGACGGACGCATGGCGGGCCACGCTGGGGCTACGTTCCATGAGCCACGACAAGAACCGCGACCTCACGATCAAAAACGTCCTACCCGCGCATCCGGTGATGAAAGGCTTCCCTGCCGAATGGCTTAACCCCAAGGACGAGCTGTATCGCAACGAAAAAGTCTGGCCCACTCTGACGCCGCTGGCCACGGCCTACAGCGAAGAGTCCAAAACCAACCACGTCGTCGTCTGGCTGAACAGCTACGGCAAGACGCGCGTGTTCGCGACCACCCTAGGCCACGGCAACGACACGATGCGGAGCGAAGTCTATCTCGGCCTCGTCACACGCGGCCTGCTCTGGTCCTGCGACAAGTTGGAGGCCGACGGCCAGCCGAAGGCGGGCTATGCCGGGGTTAAGAAATAGATTGGGAGCCGCTTTTTTGTCCACGTTGGGACAATGGGCTGCCCCGCTG
>JAYVWQ010000189.1:0-4521 GCA_043785945.1 Akkermansia sp. | reverse complement strand
GTTCGACCAGTCGATAAAAATGGTGCGTTTGTCCATTTTTCCATCGCCGTTTGTATCTTCGAGAATGCTGATTCGCCCGTTGGGCGCCTCCTCTCCTTTGCCATCCGGGTTGGGCATGAACCCGCGCATTTCCAATACGTACAATCTGCCGTCCGGATCAAACTGCGCAACGATCGGGGCTTCGATCAGGGGTTCACTGGCCACCAACTGGACTTCAAAGCCGGCAGGAACCCGAAACTTTTTAATAGCGTCCTCGGGAGACAATTGCGGAGCAGGGGGGATTTTCTCGGCGGAAATCCGAATGCTTTGAGCCTCGCCGGGCTTATCTCCGTTGTGAGCCAGCAGTGTTGCGGAGGCCAACCCCAAGCAAGTGATAAATCGAAAAATCATGCGCGAATAATGGTGAGGACTCTAAAGCACGGAAGATCGGTTTGCCAAGTGTGAGAGTGTGCCGGTCCGTAATTCTCATTTTAGCGGCGCAGTTTTTTCAGATTAGCCGAAAGAAACGCAAAAGACGAAACACGCTTATCTGGACTCAAAAAAGTCCTGACACATCGAGAGCTATAAAGCACCGATTTCGGCTCTCGAGGCCAAATCGTGCCTTCTTACGCGCTTCGGTACTTCACGCCCACCCGCTCACACAGCTGCCTGCCGCCTACTGGGACGGACTCTAACTACCGGCATGCGGGCTGCAGGACGAATTGGCCCGCGTCGATTGCGGACGGACTGGCGGGTCGAACGGGAGGCCTTGGCTCTTTTGGCTTTCATGGGCTGGGTGAGTTGTGGTTGCGGCTTAATGTCCAACTCCAGACGGCCTTTGAACCTCTTTTGATGCACTCTTCCAAACGGGATAGTTGTCCTTCCCGAAAACCGCCCAAGACGACTTCACCAATATTCTCTTCGCCGTTCAAAGGAACCATGCTGATACTCCGAGCGTTGTTCAACAGGTGATCACATGCCTAGCGATGAGACAAGTGGAGTTCCAGGCACGGAGCACGCCCGATGCTTTCAGACCACGCATT
This sequence comes from Akkermansia sp., assembly GCA_043785945.1. Classification (GTDB taxonomy): domain Bacteria; phylum Verrucomicrobiota; class Verrucomicrobiia; order Limisphaerales; family SIBH01; genus JANNGC01. Next base: position 3,499 of record JAYVWQ010000189.1, on the reverse strand, counting down.
GGAGCGTGGTGCTGGCGGCCGGACAGTTGGTGACCCCGCAAGCCGAGGCCGCCTTGGAGACTTTGTGTCGCATCTACTGGTATCCCCTCTACGCCTATGTCCGTCGGCAGGGGCACCCCCCTGAAGACGCGCAGGACTTAACTCAGGAATTCTTCGCCCGCCTGCTGGAAAAGGAATTCCTCAAGTTCGCCGACCAGGCACGGGGCCGTTTCCGATCCTTCCTGTTGAAATCGCTCCAGCATTTCCTCGTCAACGAGTGGGTGCGCGGCCAGGCTCAGAAGCGGGGTGGCGGCCAGCAGATCCTCCCGTTGGACGAGGAATCAGCCGAGCGAATCTACCAGCAGGAACCGTCCGCGTCACTTGCCGCACAAAGTCTCTACGACAAACGCTGGGCGGTCACTCTGTTGGACCGGGCCATGGAACGGTTGGGCGCTGATTACGCGGCCGCCGGGAAACGCGATGTGTTCGATCATCTCAAACATCTGTTGCTGACCGAAGGTTCAGGCGAAATCTATCACGAAGCGGCCCATCAGTCAGGGTTGAGCGAAGGCGCGGTGAAGGTCGCGGTGCATCGACTGCGTCAGCGCTTCCGCGCTGCGGTCCGGGCCGAGATCGCCCAGACCGTGGCCACTCCTGAAAAGGTGGATGAAGAACTGCGCTGCTTGATGACCGCCATGAGCGGGTGAGCCGCAGTCGGTGCCCCGGGCGGCCACACGATTCGCGCGGACCTGTAACCGGACGTCCGCAATTCTGTAGTAAGCACCGAAACGAACCGCCGTGTGCCCTTTGTGAATATGGCTGAAGACTCTCGGTGTCAGCGTTGCGGCGTGTCCCTGGCGGGACAGTCGGTCGGGGAGCTCTGCGCCAACTGCCTGCTCAAGCTGGCGTTGGATCCGCCGCCTGCAGAAACCCTGGGGCTGGACGAATCGTCGACCGTTCTGGCGGGTTCCATCTGCGGCCGCTACTTCGGCGATTACGAACTCGTGGAGGAAATCGCGCGCGGGGGCATGGGCGTGGTTTACAAGGCGCGCCAGGTCAGCCTCAACCGCATCGTCGCGCTGAAGATGATTCTCGCGGGCGACTTTTCCTCCGCTGCGATGGTTGAGCGTTTCCAGACGGAGGCCGAAGCGGGGGCCCGGCTGGAACATCCGGGCATCGTGCCCATCTACGAAATCGGCGCGCATGAGGGCCAGCACTACTTCAGCATGCGCTTCGTGGAAGGCGGCACGCTGAGGAAGGCGATGGCTCGCAAGAAATTCACTCCGCGGCGCGCGACGGAGTTGATGGCGAAGGTGGCTCACGCGGTGCATCACGCGCATCAGCACGGGATTCTACACCGGGATCTCAAGCCCGGAAACATTCTTCTCGATGCTGCAGGCGAACCGCTCGTGGCTGATTTCGGAATGGCGAAGATTCTGGAACACGACAGCACTCTGACGCAAAGCGCCTTGGTCGTGGGCACGCCCAGCTACATGGCCCCGGAGCAGGCGGCCGGCCAGACCAAACACCTGTCCACCGCCGCGGATGTGTACAGCCTGGGGGCGATCCTGTACGAACTGCTGACCGGACGGGCGCCCTTTCATGGGCCGACTCCGGCGGAAACCATGCGGCAGCTGATGGAGGTGGAGCCGCAGCGCCCGCATCTCCTCAACGCGGGGGTGGACCGAGATCTGGAGACGATTTGTTTGAAGTGTCTGGAGAAGAATCCTCAGCGCCGCTACGGCTCGGCGGAAGCAATGGCGGAGGATTTGGAGCGCTGGTTACGGTGTGAACCGGTGTTGGCCCGGCCGACCAGCCGGTGGGAAACGGCGTGGAAATGGGTGCGCCGCCAACCGGCGATCGCGACGATGGCTGCGTCCGTCGCTTTGTTGCTCTTGACCATTGCGATCGGTTCGACCCAGTTTGCATGGAAACTTTCCGAGAAGCAAAAACAACGGGAGGCGGTCCTGGGCATCCTTCGGGCTGAATTGGCCAGTGAGTTGGATGAACTGTGGGAACACCCGGAAAGACCGTCGGTGACCATCACATCCGAAAAGCGATGGGTCTTGATGGGCGATGTAGCGCGACGTCCTGCAGTTTATCCTGGCGTGGCGCACCTGCTGTACTTTGGTGTTTACACCTTCCAAAAGCCAAGCGCGATGGCGAAGAAATTCGCCCCGCTTCTCGCGGCCCTGGAAGAGTCCGCTGCCCTCCGACTGCGCCGTCCGGTGCGAATTGATTGTGTCATTTATCGCTCTTACACCAGCGGCCACGAAGGTTTGCTCTCAGGAGCGGTGGACTTCATGCGCGTCGGTCCCGCGTCGTATCTGTTGATGAAGCAGAAGCGCCCGGGGATCTCGTTGCTCGTGGCGGAGGAGAACGTCATCCATTGCGAGATTTTCACCCGAGCCGACAGCGGCATCGAGACTCTCAACCAACTCAGGGGAAAACGGTTCGCGTTTGGAGATCCGGAATCCACATTCGGAACTTACCTGGCGAAAGTGGCTCTCCTGCGCGCTGGAATCCGTGCGGTCGATTTAAGCACCAACTCGAACCACTTTCCGTCGCATGACGAAGTGGGCAAGGCCGTCGAGTCGGGTGATTACGCCGCAGGCTCAGCAAACATCGTGGCTATCGATCCAAGCTTCAAAGTCAGGGTGCTGCACAAGTTTACGAACGTTCTGAGAATGCCTTTTGTCGCACGAGACGGCCTCGCCCCAGCCGTGGCGCAGGCGCTCAAGGATGCTTTGCTGGCACAGCGCTCGCCTTCCGTCCCGACGAACCTCGTCCCAAAGCTCACCGGATTTCGCGAAGTGTCGGCTCAGGAATACGACCCGTTGCTCCAGGAGATGAAACTCGCCTCGCAATTCGGTGACCCGGAGAGTTAACCCGGCTGGCCTCCATTTTTTGTAAATCATCGGCGACGGAAAAACCGTTGCGTCGAACATTCCGGTGACTCGACGTGAACCCTCCAAGCTGGGTCTGGACTGAGAGAACGGCAAGCCGAAGGTCGAAACCGGCAAGCCGCGCTCCGAAGGCAAAGCACCCTCAGAATAGGCCCCAGAGCGCAGTTGTGTTCGAAGCACCCACCGCAGCGCGTCCGAACGTTGTGGGAATGCTCTTGCATTTCCAGAACCTGCGCCACGGGGTCTGAAAGCCGCCGATCAGAGCGGCGTGAAACTTTTTACCCCCCACCTGTAACCGGCCCTCTCTTTTTCTGTAGTAACGCCCGAATGCAGGCAATGCCGCCTGACCAAACGAGAACAAAATTACGAATCAACGCCATCACGCCGACACGTCGGACAGAACTCACCGAGGCTCTCTGGGCCGCCTCATCCTCGCCCTTTTCCTGATCATCATTGGCGCACGGCCTGGCGCCAGCAGCGCGCAGGTAGCCGCTCCCGGCGCGGTAGTGGCTTGGGGAATCATAAATCATTACGGCCAAACTACAGTGCCTATTGCGGCGCAGAGCGGAGTGACGGCCATCGCGGCGGGAGAGACTCACACCGTGGCCTTGAAG
>JAYVWQ010000188.1:0-5371 GCA_043785945.1 Akkermansia sp. | reverse complement strand
GACGGCGCGCATGGCGATGGCGCAGCGGGCGATGGTGTCTTCGGTGCGGTCATTCCGGCGAGCGCGTCGTCGCCGGGACAGATGGTGCGCTACTACGTTTTCACTACGGACACGCTGGGCCGCAGCGGGCGCTTTCCGAGCTTTGATGATTCGATCAACTCGCCGGAATACCTCGGCACGGTCGTGACGGACAGCTCGCTCACCAACCCGCTGCCCGTGCTCCACATGTTCGTGCAGAATCCCGCCCTCGCCACCAACGACGCCGGGACGCGCTGCTCGATTTTTTACGACGGTGAGTTTTACGACAACGTCTTCGTGAACCTGCACGGCCAGACCACGGCCTCGGTGTTCTGGAAGAAGAGCATGACCATGGACCTGAACACGGGTTACAAATTCCGCTGGCAGCCCGATCAGCCGCGCGTGAATGGCTTCAATCTGCTCACCACCATGGCCGACAAGGCCTACCTTCGGCTGCCGCTGGCTTACGAAACTTTCACCGAGGCGGGCGTGCCCAGTCACTTCGCCTTCCCGGTGCGGATGCAGCAGAACGGCGCGTTCTTTGGCGTGTTCAGTTTGGTCGAGCAGGGCGATGCCAATTTCCTCGACCGCGTCGGCCTCGACCCGAGGGGCGCGCTCTACAAGGCATATTATCCGCTCACAGGTGCCTACGGCGTCTCGGAGAAAAAGACGCGCCAGGACGAGCCGAACGACGATCTCCAGGCGCTGATCGACAACTGCAAGCTCACCGGCACCGCCCTGCGGAATTATCTCTATGACAACATCGACATCCCGGAACTGATCAACTACCTCGCCACCATCCAGCTCGTGCAGAACGAGGACTGCTGTGATTACAAAAACTATTACCTCTACCGCGACAGCGACGGCACGGGCGAATGGCAGATGCTGCCGTGGGATCTTGATCTGACTTTTGGGCGCACTTTTAGCGCCGCTTTCGTGAACGGGCAAACCCTCAACGGCTACTTCAACACGAACATCTACTTCATCAACCGCTACTACTCCCAGTCGCGGGCCACGCGCGACTTCATCGGACAGGGTCATCCGCTGGTCAACGCGCTCTTCGCCACGACGAACACCTTGCAGATGTTCTACCGCCGCTGGAGCCGCGTGCAGGAACAGTTTCTGCAAGTGAGCAACACGCATCCGTTGCTCCTCCGCCTCGAAGGGCGCGTGGATGAACTGGCCGCGCAAATCGCGCCGGATGCCGTGCTCGATCTCGCCAAGTGGGGCACTTGGTTTCCCTCGCAAACGCTGCCCGTGGCCGTGGGCGTGTTGAAGACGAATTACTTCCGTCCCCGGCGTGACTGGATTTTCCGCACGCTGCTCTTCGGCAGCGGCGGCCCCTACGTTGGTCCTCAACCGAGTAATGCCGTCATCAACATCGCGGCCCTCGAGTTCAATCCCTCCTCCGGCAATCAGGCCGAGGAATACATCCAGCTTTTCAACCCCAACAACTACGCCGTGGACATCTCCGGCTGGAAACTTTCTGGCGCGGTCGATTTCACCTTTCGCGGCGGCACGGTCATTCCGACCAACAGCTCGCTCTACGTGACGCCGGACGTGAAGGCCTTCCGCGCCCGCACCACCGGGCCGCGCGGCGGACAGGGCCTCTTCGTGGTGGGTGGATACAAGGGCCAGCTCTCGGCGCGCGGTGAAGCGTTGCAACTGACGGACGAGACCGGACGCCTCGTGCGCGCCACGAACTACACCGGCAGCCCCAGTCTGGCGCAGCAATATCTGCGTGTGACTGAGATCATGTATCACCCCGCGCCGGCCCCGCCGGGCCTGCTGACCAACGCCGAGGAGTTTGAATACATTGAGGTAAAGAACATCGGTCCCGGGGCGCTCAACCTCAACGGCGTGCGCTTCACCAACGGGGTTGATTTCAACTTCACCGCCACCGCCGTGACCAATCTCGCGCCCGGCCAGTCCGCCGTCGTGGTGCGCAACCTCGCCGCCTTCCAGTCGCGTTATGGCACGAACCTGAATGTGGCCGGCGTGTTCACCGGCGCGCTCGACAACATGGGCGAACAAATCCGGCTCGAAGATGCGGCCGGCGAAGTGGTCTTGGATTTTGATTACAACAACACTTGGTATCCGATCACGGATGGACTGGGCTTTGCACTCGCCATCGTGGACGAGAACGCGGCGTGGGATTCGTGGGGGTTGAAATCAAGCTGGCGGCCCAGCGGCGCGGTGGGCGGTTCGCCGGGACAGACCAATCCTCCCGCCCTGTCCGTGCCCGGCATTTTGATCAACGAAGCCCTCACGCACACGGACCTGCCCGCCGTCGATGCCATCGAACTGTTCAACCCCACCGGGACCAATGTGAACCTCGGCGGCTGGTTCCTCAGTGACGACTTCGGCACGCCGAAAAAATTCCGCATCGACGACGGCGCGATCATCGCGGCGGGCGGTTACCTGGTTTTCACCGAGGCGCACTTCAACACCAATCCCGCTTCGCCCACGAGCTTCTCCCTCAGTTCCAAGGGCGATGAAGTCTATCTCTTTTCCGCCGACCTGAACGGCAATCTCACCGGCTGGTTTCACGGCTTTGAATTTGGGGGGGCGGAGAACGGCGTCACGTTTGGCCGCCATGTCACCAGCGTGGGCGAAGAGCATTTCGTGGCTCAGAGCACAGGCACGCTCAACGCCAGCAACGCCGGGCCGAAGGTCGGGCCGGTGGTGATTTCGGAAATTCATTATCATCCCGGCGACTACGCGGGCGGGGTGGACAACTCGGATGATGAGTTCATCGAGCTGCAGAACATCACGGGCGGCCCGGTGAATTTGTTTCACGCGGCGTTTCCCACCAACACCTGGCAGGTGCGCGGCGGCGTGGATTTTAATTTTGCCACCAATGTCTCGCTCGCGGCCAACGGCTTCGCGCTGGTCGTGAATTTTAATCCCACCAACGCCGCCCAGTCGGCGGCGTTCCGCGCCAAGTTCAGCGTGCCCGCCGGCGTGAACCTCTTCGGTCCCTACCGCGGCCAGCTCGACAACTCTTCCGCCCGCGTGAAGCTCCTCAAGCCCGACGCGCCCGAGACGAACACCGTGCCTTACATCCTCGTGGACGAAGCGGGCTACGCCGACTCCGCGCCGTGGCCCCGCGGGGCGGACGGCACGGGCGCGTCGCTCCAGCGCCTGGTCGCTTCGCAGTATGGAAACGATCCGACCAACTGGTTCGCCGCCGCGCCCACCGCCGGGCAGTCCGCCACCAACGGCACCGCGCCGGTCATCACCACCCAACCGGCCGACCAGATCGTTTATGCCACGGCCAGCGTCGCCTTCACGGTCGCGGCCAGCGGCACCTCACCGTTCCGCTATCAATGGAATTTCAACGGCACCAACTTGCCGCTCGCCACCAATGCCACGCTCGTCCTCAACAGCGCACTGCCGGACCACGTCGGGCTGTACGGCGCAGCGGTCTTCAATGCGGCGGGCGTGGCCTTCAGCTCCAATGCGTCGCTGGCCCTCGTCTATGGTCCCACTTTTACGGTGCAACCGCAGAGCACCAACGTCCCGCAAAACACCAGCGTCACTTTCAGCGGCCTGGCGGTGGCCGCGACGCCCCTGCGCTATCAGTGGCGGTTGAACGGCACGAATCTGCCCAATGCCACGAACACCACCTACACCATTGCCAGCGTGCAGTTGTCGCACAGCGGCACTTACCAGCTCGTGGCTTCCGACAATCTGGTCTCTGTGCCGAGTGTGCCGGCCATGCTTACCGTGGCGAGTGATCTGGTCATCACCCAACACCCGCAGAATTTGAACATCCCCAGCGGCGGCACCGGACTCTTGAGCGTGGGCGTGACCGGCTCCATGCCGATCAACTTTCAGTGGCGGCGCAATACGCTGGACCTGGCGGGCGAGACCAATGCCACTCTGGTCGTCAACACCTTCGGCACCTACGCCGTGCGGGTGAGCAATCCCTTCACGAACCTTCTCAGCAGCAACGCTTCCGTCAGCGTGTTCAATCCGCCGGTCATCACGCTGCAACCCGTCGGCGCGACCAACGTGCCGGGAGCCGATGTGACCTTCACCGTGTCCGCCACGGGCAACGCCCCGCTGCGCTATCAATGGCTTTTCAACACGACCAACTTGGTCAGTGGCGCGACCAACGCCTCGTTCACCCTGACCAACATCCAGCCCCCGCAATCCGGCCCTTACACCGTCCGCGTCACGAACATCGTGGGCAACGTGACCAGCACGGTGGCCCGGCTCTCCGTGCTGGTGCCGCCGCTGTTTGTGCAGCATCCGCTCGGCCAGTCCGTCGTCGCGGGCGGCTCGGTGACTCTCAGCGTGACCATCACGAACACGGCGACTTTGCCCGCGACCTTTGGCTGGATGCGCGACGGCGCGGTCGTGGTGAACGGGGCTTTTGCTCTGAATGATTTCACGCGCTTCCTCACCGTCACGAACATCCAGGCGCCGACGGAATTCATCGTGGGAGCCACCAACGACGCGCAGCCTGACGGCGTGTTCAGCAACCCCGCACAGATCACCGTGCTCGCCGACAGCGATGGTGATGGTCTGCCTGATGTTTGGGAGCAAGCTTACGGCTTGAACTCCACCAACGCCGCCGATGCTCTGCTCGACGCGGACGGAGACGGTTCATTGAACTGGCAGGAGTACGGGGCGGGCACCAATCCGACCAACGCCCAGAGCTACTTGAAGCTGGAGGCGCTCCGGGCCGGCTTCGGCAGCACGCTCTCGTTTGGCGCGGTGTCCAATCGCACCTATGTCCTCGAGTATCGCGACGCATTGGATGGCCGGCCGTGGACGCGGCTGGCGGAGTTCGCGGCCCGCGCCACCAACCGGATCGAAGTCGTGCCCGATCCCGGCGCTCCGACCAATCGCTTCTACCGCGTGGCCACGCCGAGGCAGCCGTAGGCAGGGTGGGGCGCGTCGCTCCGCGCGCGCCGGGGTTGCGCTCAATTCTCACGACGAAGAAATCTTCTTGCTGCGGCCCGGCGCGCGCGGAGCGACGCGCCCCACCTTGGGCCACCGTTTTACCAAGCTGGTATTTTCCAGCGGACTTCCTAACCTCATCGCCCATGAGACCATCCGAACAGAAACGGGCCCTCGACATGGCGGTCCAAGCCGCGCGCTCCGCCGGGGCGCTGATGAAGAAAAACTTTCACCTGCCGAAAAAAGTCAATGAGACGGCGCAGCATGACATCAAGCTGGAGCTGGATGTGCGCTGCCAGAAGTTGATCGAGAAAAAGCTCGGGGATGCGTTTCCAAAAATCTCCGTGCTCGGCGAAGAGGGTGACAGCGGGGATGCCGACGCCGCCTACCGCTGGGTCATCGATCCCATCGACGGCACGGTCAACTACGCCCACGGCATTCC
>JAYVWQ010000187.1:0-1791 GCA_043785945.1 Akkermansia sp. | reverse complement strand
GGGGGAACATGCGGAAAGGCTCGCCAACCGGCGCGTGTATTGCAAGCGGCCCACGCCCTCAGGCGCGCCTGATTTCGAACTTCGAAAGCAAGCGAGAGTTACGGACAAAAACTGGGGGAAAGACGCCTTGACCTGAAGAGCTTGGTCATCCATTACGAGGGCAGTTCTTTGATGGACCTACCATTAGTTGTAGGAAACGCGTGAAAGTGCCTCCGATCACGATTGGAGGAGAATAGGGAAGCGGGTGCGGCTGGAAACGGCCCAATCCCGCGCGGTTGCGCCGCTGTAGCGGGAGACGAAAAGCCTTTGAAGCCACTGTCCCGATCGGGATCGGTAAGGCGGGCCGAGTAGGACGACCCCGGAGCCAGAAGACCTGCTTTCGCACACTCATCCGCCCGGGCCGTTGCCCGGGCCAACGGTTCCGCCAAGGAACGGATGGGGCGATCCGGCTGGCCGTTTCCAGTCGCGGGCGTCTCGTTGTCGCCTGCGTGGGGAACGGCGTTTTTTTCGCCGGCCCACGCACCGGGCCGCGTTGGTGCGCGCCGGAAAAAATTTATCATGAACGCCATCGCCGAACCCATGCCGCCCACCGCTCCGCCCGCGCCGGATCCCCTCGACTTCGCCGAACGCCAGGACGGCCGTTTCGTCGTCTATGAATTCCGTGGGAAGACCTTCCGGCTCGACCGCGAGAAGGCCCGCGCCCGCAAGGACGCCAAGCGCGTGATCAACGGCCCGCGCACGCCGGAGCTGAACGTCCTTCCGCTCAAGTATCCCGAGGCCTACCGCATCTACAAACAGATGAAGGCGAACCACTGGGAGCCGGACGTCATCGACATGACGAAGGACTGCACCCAGTGGAATTCCGGCGCGTTGAAACCGAAGGAGCGCTGGATCATCGAGATGGGCGTGGGCTATTTCTCGTCCGCCGAAGGCATCGTGGGCGACAGCGTCCTGCACGCGATCGAGGACAACCTCACCGCCGCCGAGCTCAAGCACGCGGTGCTCCGCTGGATCGCCGAGGAATCCATCCACATGGATTCCCTCCTGCACATCATCGGCAGCCTCGACATCGACCAGGACGAGGTCACCGCCAAGTTCAACGACATCCCCAGCATCCGCGCCAAGAACGAGTTCATCACGCGGCACATGCCCGAGCTGAAGCGCGGGCTCGATCTCACGGTCGTCGAAAACCAGCGCAAGTTCGCCAAGGCCCTCTTCGGCATCACGCAGGTCATGGAAGGCACGCAGTTCTACGGGCTCTTCGCCATGATCCTCTCGCTCTGCCGGCAGAACAAGATGACCGGCGTCGGCCAGATGTTCCAATACACCCTGCGCGACGAGTCGAACCACATCGCGCTCGGGCGTTACCTGCTCACGGAACTGATCCGCGAAAATCCGCTGATCTGGACGGCTGATTTCCGCGAGGAGTTGCGCGACTTCATGCGCGATGGCGTGGCGCTGGAGAAGGACTTCGTGCGCGATTGCCTGCCGGAAGACGGCGTGGGCATGACGCAGAAGGAGTTCCTCGACTACGTGGACTACAACGCCGACCGCCGCCTCACCAGCCTCGGCCTGGATCCTCTTGGCACCGTGACGGTGAACCCGTTCCCGTGGCTCGACGAAGTCATCTTCCTCAAGAAGGAGAAGAATTTCTTCGAAACGCGCGTCACAGAATACCAGACCAGCGGCAGCGTGAAGAACACCGCCGAAGACGACCTCGTCTGAACGAAGCGAAGCCAGCCCAAGGAGGCCCGCCCCTACCCATTTCCCGAGACGCCAGACCCCCAGCCG
>JAYVWQ010000186.1:0-3600 GCA_043785945.1 Akkermansia sp. | reverse complement strand
CGGGCCGCTGGTGGATTTGAGACTGCCGCCCATGGCCCGGGCGATGATGTTGGCGATGGTCGTCTTGCCCAATCCGGGCGGGCCGCTGAGGAGAACGTGATCGAGCGCCTCGCCGCGCTGCTTGGCCGCCTGCACGGCAATCTCGATGCGCTCCTTGACCTTGGGCTGGCCGGTGAAATCAGCAAAGTCCGGCGGGCGCAGAGTCGTCTCCAGCGCGGCGTCGGGCTTGGTCAGGACATCGGAGATCACTCGCTCGGCCATCGCGGTCAGGATGCGCGAACGCCGAAATGCGTCGCAAGGGGAAACGCCCAATCATCAAAAAACGGCCCCGAGTGGTTTCACTCCGGACCGTTTCGGGCAACAACTACAGGCTTAAAACGAGTGGCCTTCGATGGTGCAGGTGGCTTTGGTATCAACGGGCATAATGTCATAGATGCCGTTGGCCGGGCAATCAGGCTTGTCGCGGATGTAGCCATTGATGCCAAAAATATCGGCATCCACTGGGGTGTCAGAAGGGTTCTTTTTCTTTTCAAAGCACCAGATGGGTTTGGCCATGCTGATCTGGCGGAGGTTGGCAATGCAGAGATTCTTCTGGGTCTGGGTGCGGGCCTTGACGAAGTTCGGAATGGCGATGGCTGCAAGCAAACCAATGATGGCGACCACGATCATGATCTCCACCAAAGTGAACCCCTCGGGTCGGGATTTGTTAATTTTCATACGTTTCTCTCTTCTGATGAGCGGCGTGAACCAGTGGAGGCGTTTATAATTAATTCTTTATCACGCTAATTGCCTGCCACTGACCGCTGCCCCATCTCAGCAATGCGGGTGCCACAGCCAGCGCGCGCTCGGATTGGAGAAACAGCCGGAAAAGTGTCCCAACTTGGGCCAGCAGCGGCGAATTTTTTGTGACAGTGGGCGCGACTTAATGGGCGGCGGCGGACGGAACGGCTGGCTTGGTCGGGACCAGAATTTCCAGACCGGCCGCGCGCGCGGCCAGCGTGGAGAGATTTTTTTGCAACGCCGTGATGTTGCCCTGGCCGTCCGGGTGGACCCGGTTCGAGAGCAACACCCAGAAAGTTTTCGAGTAGGGATCAATCCACAAGGCTGTGCCGGTGAACCCAGTGTGTCCGTAGGAACCCAGTGGAAAAATTTCCCCGCGCCGGCTAAAGCCTGTGTCGATGTCCCAGCCGAAACCGCGCTTGGCCGTGACTCCGGCCGGTGATTGCACCGCCGTCATGGCGCTCACCGTTTCAGGGCGGAAGAGGCGCACGCCGTCCAGTTCTCCGAGGTTCAGCATCATGCGGGCAAAGCGCGCCAAGTCCGCTGCCGTGGTGAACAGCCCGGCGTGCCCGGCCACGCCCTCCATGGCCCGGGCCGTGGGATCGTGGACCACGCCGCGCAGCCAGTCGTTTGTGCCGTTGCGTTCCGTGGGAGCAATGCGCGGCCGGTTCTCGCTCCAAGGCAAGTAGCGCGTATCCTTCATTCCGAGCGGGCGGAAAATCTGCTCCAACGTGAACTGCTGGAGCGGCTGCCCGCTCACCCGTTGCACCAGTTCGCCGAGCAGGATGAAATTGATGTCGCTGTAGCGGAAGAAAGTGCCCGGCGCGTTCGTTACTTTTTCCTGGCAGGCCATATGGATGGCTGAACGCGCACCCGCCGGACGAGGACTGAGACCGGCGCGCAGTCCCGAAGTGTGGGTGAGGAGATGGCGCACGGTGATGGCGTCCTTGCCGTCGCGGCGGAATTCCTCAATGTAGTCCTGCACCGGCGCATCGATCTTTACCAAGCCGCGTTGCACGAGCAGCATGACGGCGGGCGCGGTGGCAATGACCTTGGTCAGCGACGCCGCGTCAAAAATCGTGTCCTCCGTCATCGGCTCAGCCACGGGGTATAGGGCGCGTTCGCCATACGCCTTGTGATAATTCGTCCCGCCATGTTCCAGCCACAGCACCGCGCCCGGCATCCGATGGTCCGCGATAGTCTGCATGATGGCTTCGTCGAGGGTGGCTAGCTTGTCCGGGGCAAAGTTGAATGAAACGGTGGTGGCCGGAGGCGGAGGTGTCGTGCAACCCGTCGCGAGCCAGCCTGCCAGCGTGATCGCGAGCCACGCGGTGAAGATGAATCGATTTCGGCGCATAATTTGAAAGTGCGGCAAACCTAACAAGACCGGCGCGGCTGACAACCCGCAACGCGAATGTTCAGCGCGTAAAAATCTGCCGCACGATGTCCTCGATGGGCACCTCTTGGATGTCGATGTCCGTCACCGGCAGTTCGTCGAGCAGCGCCTTGCACACGGCAATGACGCGGTCGCGCTTCACCTTCAGCTTCACCGAGGCGTCGGTGTGCTCCACGACTTCGCCGAACTTTTCCAACCCTTCGCGCGGGCAGCTTTTCTTCGCGTCACACTGAATGGTGATGAGTTTGAAATCCGCAAACCGGTCCAGCACCTCGCTGAGTTGTCCGTCAAAGAACAGCGTGCCCTTGTCGATGATGATGACGCGGCGGCAGAGCGCCTCGATGTCGGCCATGTAATGGCTGGTGAGCAGGATCGTCGTGCCACTCTTGGCGTTGTACTCGCGGAGGAATTCGCGCACGATTTTCTGCGAAATGACATCCAGTCCGATGGTCGGCTCGTCGAGGAAGAGCACCTTGGGCCGGTGGAGCAGGGCGGCGATCAGCTCAAATTTCATCCGCTCGCCAAGCGAGAGTTCACGCACCATCACGTTGAGCTTGTCGCGCACGAGCAGCAGTTCCGTCAGTTCATCGACCGTGTGTTGGAAGGCCGCCGGCTCCAGCCCGTAAATTTTCCCGTTCAACTCCAGCGACTCGCGCGCCGGCAAATCCCACCAGAGTTGGTTCTTTTGCCCGAGCAGCAGCGCGAACTGCCGCCGGTAACCATCCTCGCGCTTCCACGGCACATATCCGAGCACCCGCGCGGTGCCACCCGAAGGATGCAGCAGTCCCGCCAGCATCTTGAGCGTCGTGGTCTTGCCCGCGCCGTTCGCGCCGAGGAAGCCAACCAGTTCGCCCGGCTCGACGCGGAAGTTCACATCCCGCACCGCCGTGGTGTGCTCAAACTGGCGCGAGAACAGCCCGCGCACCGCGCCGCCCAAGCCCGGCACCTTTTTGTAGGTGCGGAAGGACTTGGTCAGACCCTGAACTTCAATCGTGGACATGAATGCCACGATGCCGCGCGGGCGGCGCGGGGAAAAGTGTTTTCGAGAATACGCTTCTCGATCCCGAAGACCCGGTGTGTGGGTATTTAGAGAGGGGAAATGCGGCCCCGATTCCCTTCGAGACCTTCCCTTCTGCGTGCCGTCGTTGACTCCACTGGCTGCCTGATTACGCGCTGTTGAGGGCACGGGACGACTGTGATCGAAAAAAAACCGCCGCCCGAATGACACGGGCGGCGGTCGCGAGTATCCGGCCCGCCTAGAATTTCCAGATGGCGTCGAGCTGGACGCGGTGCGCGACCGAGCTGTTGGCCGCGGTCTCCGGGGTGGGCGCGTCGATGAGGTGGTAGTTGTAGTAGGTCACGCCCACCGTGAAGGCGTCCGAGATGGAGTAAGCCAGCTTGGCCACATGCCCTTGCAGACCGGT
>JAYVWQ010000185.1:0-16310 GCA_043785945.1 Akkermansia sp. | reverse complement strand
CTTTCCCGCCAGCGTGCCCGATTTTCCGACGGTGCTTTCTTCCTGCAACCGGTGAGCCTCGGCTGTCCGCGCCAGCGGCAGCACCCGGTCGATGCGCGCGCGCAGCCGCCCCTCGGCGAGCCAGCGGTTGAGGTCGGCGGCGCAAGCCTGCTGTTCTTCCGCCGGGGCGTTGAACATGGCGAAGCCGTGCAGCGTGCCGTCCTTCACGTAGAAGGGACCGACGGGAAACAACGGCTTCGCTTCGCGGCCCGCCATCACCACCATGTGCCCGCGCAGGGCCAGCAGCGGCACGGTGCGCTCGAAGTTGGGTTCACGCAGCGTCTCCCACCACACGTTCACGCCGCCGGGGGCAAACTGCCGCACCGCTGCATCCACATCCTGCGTGGCGTAATTCAGCGCGAGGTCCGCGCCCAGCTTGCGGCACTCCGCCACTTTCACTTCCGTGCCCGCCGTGGTGATGACCCGTGCGCCCAGCGCCTTCGCCATTTGCACCACCGCCGAACCCACGCCGCCGGTGCCGCCATTCACGAAAAGAATTTCTCCTGCGCGCAATTGCGTGCGGCGCAAACCGAGCGCCGCCGTGATGCCGACGAGCGCCAGCGCCGCCGCGTCTTCATCGCTCGTGTTCGGCGGAGTGGGATAAAGCCATTGCTCATCCACGGCGGCGAATTCCGCGAAGGTTCCCTGCCGCCCGAGCAAACCCTGATTGCTGCCCCACACGCGATCACCGCATTTGAACCGCTGCACGTTTGATCCCGTCTCCTCGACCACGCCCGCGAGATCGCAGCCCACGATGAAGGGCAGCGGCGGATTCATCTTCACCAAGCCGGAGCGCACGTAAGTGTCGATGGGATTCACGGCCACAGCGCGCACGCGCACCAGCACCTGGTTTGGGCCGGGCGAGGGTTTCGGCAGGTCTCCGTATTCGATGGACTCCGGCGGACCGGGCTGCTGGATGAAGGCGGCTTTCATGCGCGCAGTGGAACAGTCCCAAGCGCGGCGCGCACGCGGAAAGTGGCAGCGTGAGAACAGCGTGCATGAAATCGTTGGAGGCGGGTCAGTTTGAAAATAGCCCAGTCCTTGAGGACTGGGTTGCGAGGCCGGGCGGAGACAAGTCCCGTCAGGGACGAAAGAGATGATTGCCATTCGGAACGATCTCTACTTTTGTCCCTCCGGGACTGGCTGCCACGCGGTTGACGAAACCCAGCCCTCAAGGGCTGGGCTATTCTCAAACTGGTAACTGCCGAAGAATTCCGGCTCTCAACCCTCAACCCTCAGCTCCCCTCACACCGGCAGGGTAAAATAAAATTGCGCCCCGCGCCCGGCCGCGCTCTCCACCCAGACCTTGCCGCCGTGCGACTGGATGATGTGCTTCACGATGGCGAGACCGAGACCGGTGCCGCCGGCGTCGCGCGCGCGGGCCTTGTCCAGACGGTAGAAGCGCTCGAAGACCCGCTCGCGCGCCTCGGGCGGGATGCCAGGACCATCGTCCATGACACACAGTTCAACGTGACCGCTGACCGTGCGGCCCCGAACCACGACGCGTCCGTGGGCCTTGCCATACTTGACCGCGTTATCGACGAGGTTGACGAAGACTTGTTCCAGCCGATCCGGATCGGCGCGACCGTGCAAGGCTTCGGGAATCTCGTTCACGATTTTTGTGCCGCGTTCGGTGGCGCGGATTTGCAGCTCCGCAATGAGGGAGGCGGCGAAGGCGCGCAAGGGCAGGTTGCGCAGCTTGAGCGTGATCTGCCCCGACTCCAGCCGCGAGATGGTCAGCAGGTCTTCGATCAGATTGGTCAGGCGGTTGGAGTGCCGCTCAATGGTGTGGAGGAACTTCTCGGTCAGGTCGGGATCGTTCTTCGCGCCGTCCAGCAAAGTCTCCACATAGCCCCGGATGAGCGAGAGCGGCGTGCGCAACTCGTGACTGACATTGGCCACGAATTCGCGGCGGGTGTTCTCCAACTGCCGGATGCGCGTGAGGTCATGGAAGACGAAAATGGAACCCTGGGGCCGGCCCTCGCGGTCAAAGACGGTGGCGGCGTTGATCTCAAAAAAGCGCGCCTCGTCGCCCCCGGCCTCGAGGTCGCAGTTCAACACCTTGCGCTCGGTTTCGAGGCGGTTGAGCAGTTGGGCGAGTTCGGGCCGGCGGAAGGCTTCAAGAAGCGTGTGTCCGCGCACATCGGTGCTCAGGGCAAACTGCTTTTCCAGCGACTGGTTGACGAGTTGGATGCGTCCCGCCCGGTCGAGCAGGACCACGCCCTCGACCATGCTGTTGAAGAGCGTCTGGCGCTCAGCCTTGATCTGATCTTCCAGTTCGCGCTGGCGCAAGACTATGACCTCACGCTCGGCGCGCAGTTGAACGGCGAGTTCCTCGGATAAACGGAGCCGACGACGATCAATGGTGAAGAGCGCGGCGAGGGCGAGGGCGAAAACAGCCGTGGCCAGCGGCCACAAAAAAGTTATCTCGGCCAATCCAGCGAACACGGCGTTCACACTTTGTCCACGAAGCGGTAGCCCACCCCGCGCACGGTGTCGAGGTAGCGCGCGGCGTCGCCCATCTTGTCGCGCAGTCGCCGCATGTGCGTATCGACGGTGCGGGTGTCGATCAGACTGTCATATTCCCACACGTCGCGCAGGAGCGTCTCGCGGGATTGGACGCGCCCGCGCCGCTCGGCCAGCACGGTGAGGAGCTTGAACTCCGTGGCCGTGAGTTCCACGGGCTTGCCTCCGACCAGAACTTCGTGCTGCGGAATGTCGATCTGGAGATCGCCGAACTCGAGCTTCTCTGTTTCCGGCTCGGCGGGGGTGCGGCGGCGGAGCAGCGACTTCACGCGCAAGACCAGCTCGCGCGGGCTGAAAGGTTTGGTCACGTAGTCGTCTGCGCCCAGTTCGAGGCCGAGCACCCGGTCGATTTCCGCCGCCTTGGCCGTGAGCATGATGATGGGCACGGTGGCGGTGGCTGGTTCGCGGCGGAGCGCCTTGCACACCTCCAACCCGTCCACCTCCGGCAGCATCACGTCGAGAATCACCAGCGCCGGCGGGGAGGAACGCGCCTTCTTCAGCGCTTCTTCGCCGTCTTCGGCGGTGACAACGTCGTATCCGGCGGCCTTGAGGTTGTATTGGATCAGATCCAAGGCATCCGGCTCGTCATCCACCACGAGAATTTTTGGTTTCATGTTCGGTTTTTTGCGGGACGCGGGGCCGTGGTAACACAGCGCCCCGCGTTTAACCATAGCGACCTTCAATGTAATCGGCGGTCTTCGGGTTCTTCGGGGCGATAAAAATGTCACTGGTCTGACCGTGCTCAATCAACTCGCCCATGAGCATGAAGATGCACTCGTCACTGGTGCGCCGCGCCTGGGCCATGTTGTGCGTGACGATGACGATGGTATAGCGCCCCTTGAGCGCGAACATCAGCTCCTCGATGGCGCGGGTGCCCTCCACGTCGAGCGCGCTGCACGGCTCGTCCATCAGGATGATCGCCGGCTTGAGCGGGAGGAGGCGCGCGATGCAGAGCTTCTGCTGCTGTTCCAACTGGAGATTGATGGCCCGGTCGTGGAGCCGGTCTTTTAAGTCGCGCCAGAGGCCGGTTTCGGTCAGCGCCTTCTCCACGGCGTCATCCAACTCAGATTTTTTCAACCCCTTCTCGTCATGGACCCGCAGGCCGAAGACGACGTTTTCGTAAATCGAAATGGGCAGGGGATTCGGGCGCTGAAAAACCATGCCCACACTCTTGCGCAGTTCGATGAGTGAAACGTCCGGGTCGTAGATGTTCTTGGCGTGGAGTTTGATCTCGCCGGTGGTGGTGACGTAGCCGTAGCGCTCATTCACCCGATTAAAGCAGCGCAGCAGCGTCGTCTTGCCACAGCCGGAGGGGCCGATGAGCGAAGTGATGATGCCGTGCTTGATGTCGGCGGTGATGTTCTTCAGCGCCTGGAACTTGGCGTACCAGAGGCAGAGGTCACGGGTGGTGATGGCAAGAGAATCGGTCATGCGAAGCGCGGCTTTATCATGGCTCATCCGAAAATTCCGTTCACGTATTCGTACGTCCGGCGATCCTGGGGCGTGTCGCTGAACACTTGATCCGTGGGACCCAGTTCAATCATCTCGCCGTTCCAGAGGAACAGGGTGCGCGCGGCCAGACGGCGCGCTTGTTGGACCAGGTTCGTGACCAAGATGATGGTCATCTCCTTCTTCAGTTCCTTGAGCACGTCCTCGATGCGCATGGTCGTGACGGGATCGATGGCGATGCTGAATTCGTCAAGGCACAGGATGTCCGGCTGATGAGAGAGGGCGCGGGCGATGGTGAGGCGCTGCTGCTGCCCACCGCTGAGTTTGGTGCCGAGCGAGTCGAGTCGATCTTTCACTTCGTCCCAGAGCGCGGCCTGGGTCAGGCATTTCTCCACGAGCGCATCAAGTTCGGTTTTGTCGTTGAGGCCCGAGGCGCGCGGGGCAAAGGCCACATTGTCGTAAATGCTGAGGGGCAGGCCGACGGGCAGGGGCGCGACCATGCCGATCTTACGGCGCAGCTCATAGACATTGCGCACCCGGCGCACGTCTTCGCCATCCACCTTGATGGCGCCGCTGACCTTGACGCCGGGCGTGAACTCGATGGTGCGGTTGATGCAGCGGAGCAGGGAGGTTTTGCCGCTCTGGGCCGGGCCGATGACGCCGAGAATTTCGTTTTCGTAAATGTCGAAGGAGAGGCCGTGGATGACCTCGTTGGAGCCGTAGCTGAGGCGAAGATCCTGGACTTCAATTTTTTTGGCGGCAGTCATTCCTGTTACCATTTTTTTCGCGAACGCAAATAAGAGCGCACGCCGATGGCCGTGGCGTTCACCACCAGCACTACTCCGAGCAGCACCGTGGCGATGGCGTAGGGCAGCGAGGGCGCGGCGTTGCTCGCCTGAGTGGCGATGTAATAGAGATGCATGGAGAGCGCCATGCACTGGTCGCTGATCGGGTTGTAAAGAAACAGGCCGGTGCCCTCGACGGCCTTGAAGGTGGCGACGCCGGTGAGCATGACCGGCGCGGTTTCACCCGCCGTGCGGCTTACCTGGAGGATGACGCCGGTGAGGATGCCGCTGATGGAATTCGGGAGCACGATGCGGCGGATGGTCTGCCAGCGGGTGGCGCCGACGTTCCAGCAGGCTTCACGGAAGGAACGCGGCACGGCGGCGAGCGCCTCTTTGGTCGAGGCAATGATGACGGGCATCGTCATGATGGAAAGCGTGAGCGAGGCGGCGAGGATGCTCTTGCCCATGTGCGCGGCATAGACGAAGGCCCCGAGTCCGAAGAGTCCATGCACGATGCTGGGGACGCCAGCGAGGTTGACCACGGCCAGGTTCACGATGCGGGTGAACCAGTTGTCCTTCGCATACTCGTTCAGATAAACCGCCGCGAGCACGCCGATGGGCGCGCTTACACAAAGCGAAATGGCCACGATATAAATGGTCCCGACCAGCGCGGACCAGATGCCACCCCGGATGCCGCCGAGCCGGGGGTTGGCGGTGATAAATTCCCAACTCAAGGAGGGCGCGCCCTGCACGATGACGTAGCCCACGATGAGGAAGAGTGGAATGATCATCGCCGCCGCCATGCCGCCGAAGAAAACTTTGGCGATGGTCTCCTGGCGCTGCTTGCGCCGGATGAAAGGTGTCTCTTGGAACATGGTTACTTTTTCTTGATGCCCTTGACCACGAGGTCGGCCACGAGGTTGACCACGAAGGTGATGGTGAAGAGCAGGATGCC
Organism: Akkermansia sp.; assembly: GCA_043785945.1. Taxonomy (GTDB): domain Bacteria; phylum Verrucomicrobiota; class Verrucomicrobiia; order Limisphaerales; family SIBH01; genus JANNGC01. The sequence continues at coordinate 10,556 of JAYVWQ010000185.1, read as the reverse complement.
GATGAGGAACAGCACCTGGTAATGGTCGGAGCCTTTGCTCGTCTCACCCAGCTCGGCGGCGATGGTGGCGGTGAGGGTGCGGACGGGATCAAAAATACTGTGCGGGATGCGGACGCTGTGGCCGGTGGCCATGAGCACGGCCATCGTCTCGCCAATGGCCCGGCCCACCCCGAGAAGTACAGCGGCGAGCAGACCATTCTTCGCGGCGGGCAACAGCACGCGGCGGATGATTTGCCAGCGGGTCGCGCCGAGGGCGAGGGCGGCTTCACGGTAGGAATCGGGCACGGCCTTGAGCGCATCCTCCCCGATGCTGACCATGATGGGCACGCTCATCAGGGCGAGGAGCAGCGCGCCATTGAACATGTTCACCCCGATGGGGACGTGGAAGGTGTTGATGATGATGGGGGACATCACGCTCAGGCCGATGAACCCCCAGACCACAGAGGGAATGGCCGCGAGCAGTTCGATCACGACCTTCAGGGTTTCCTTGGTTTTGCCCGTGCAGAATTCCGAGACAAAGATGGCCGCGCCCACCCCGAACGGCACGGCGATGAACATGGCGAGAAAGGTCACGCTTAATGTGCCCACGATGAGCGCACCGACCCCGAACTTGGTCTGCGTCTGCGAGGTCGGAAACCATTCCGTGGAGAAGAGGAACTCGCTGATCTTGAGCTTGGCCAGGAAGGGCGCGCCTTCGCGGAAGACGAAGAAGAAAATGCCGAAGACGAAGATGATGGCGCTGATGCCGCAGAGATAAATGAGCGCCTCAATGGCCCGCTCGCCCAGCATGGCCATGGTGCCGCGCTGCTGGCGAATCCTTTTGGGACGGGCGGGCGCGGGGGCGACTGCGGGTTGTTCGGTCAGGGCGTTTTCCATGTCTGTAACAATTTCTTCGAGTCACACCGAGCCAGGGCGGTTTCAAACCGCCGCCCCGGATGGCGAGGGAGAGCCATTACTTCGGCAGCGGCACGTAGCCGGTGTCCTTGACGATGGCCTGGCCGGCGTCGCTGAGAATCCAATCAAGGTATTTCTTGAGGTGGGGAGCGGGTTCGCCCGCAGTGTACATGAACATCGGACGGGCGATGGGATAGCTCTTGTCGAGCGTGGTGGCGATGGTCGGAGCCACGGCCTTGTCGCCCTTCTTCTTCGAGACGCGGATGGTCTTCACCGCGGGCGTGGCGTAGCCCATGCCGGAATAGCCGATGGCGTTGGGCGTCTTGGCGATGAGTTCGACCACGTCCTTGGAGCCGTTCATATCCACGGTGCCGAGGCGCATCTCGTTCTTCTTCCCGACGATGGCTTCGCGGAAATAGTGGTAGGTGCCGGAATTGTTCTGGCGGCTGACCAGAATCACTTCGTCACCTTTGGCCCCCGGGATACCCTTCACGCCAAGGTCGGACCATTTCGAGAACTTGCCGTCCTTCATGTAAAGCTGCTGAAGTTCCTCCAGGGAAATCTCTTCGAGAGGATTGTCCTTGTGAACAAAGACGGAGAGCGCGTCGTAGCCGACCATGAACTCCTTGGGCTGCTTGCCGGGATGCTTGGCGGCGAAGTCGGTGATTTCCTTTTCCTCAAAAGCGCGCGAGCAGTTGGCAATCTGGCAGGAGTCGTTGATCAGCGCGGCCACGCCCTGGCCGGATCCGCCGCCGTTCACTTCCACGGAGACGCTTGGGTCGATCTTGCTGTAGGCGTCGGCCCAGGCGATGGCCAAATTGACCATCGTGTCGGAGCCGATGTTGGCGATGGCGATTTTTTTGCCACCGCTGCTACCTGGAGTGCCGGTGTCGGATTTGCCGCAGCCCGCGAGGCAAGCCGCGAGGGCCAGGGCGGCCGTGGTTTTGAGGATGAATTTAGTTTTCATAATTATTTGGTTTGCTGATCACCGACGAGGGCCTGCACGAGTTCCCGGACGTGCGTGTTGATGTATTGGAACGTCTCTTCGTAAGCCTCGCGCACGTCCGCCAGGGAACCAGGATGTGAGGATGGATCTTCCACATTCCAGTCCAACCCCACCGTCTTGGTCGGGGTTGACGGGAAAACCTTCTGCGCGCTCTTGGCCAGGGCGATGATGACCTGGTAGTGCTCGAGGTTCGGAATATGGTTCACCGACTTCGAATTCTGGCGTGTGATATCGAAGCCCTTTTCCTTCATGAACTCGACGGCCCGCCAGTCGAGGGCGCGCGCCTCCAGGCCGGCGCTGCTAAAGAGCAGGCCCTGCTGATTCAAGCCGTTGGCGATGCCTTCGGCCATCTGGCTGCGGCAGGAATTGTTTTCGTCCACGAACAGCACGCGCAGCATTTCGCTGCTGCGGTGCTTGATGTTTTCGCCCGTACACATGTAGAGCGTCTCCTCGCAGATGTTCTTGGCTTGATCGGCCACACGCTCGAAACGGCGCGCAATGGTTTGCAGCGGCGTGAGGGCGGCCAGCGGAATGATCCCGCTCTGGTTCATCTGGAGCAACTCGGCATCCAGCTTGTTGCGCAGGGCATCGGCCCGGTCTTCGTCCGGCATCAATGCAAGTGCGAGTTTGGCATCCTGTTCCAGAAACGCCTTCACCGCATTTCGCAGCATGGGCACGGAGACATCCGCGAGCGCAGTAAAGGAAGCCATCGGCAACTGATCGTGATAGGCGCTGACCTTCAGCACCTGGCGGGCGATGCTCTCGGCGTAGTCGCCGATCCGCTCCAGTTCAAGATTGATCTTGATGGTGGCGTAGGCGAAGCGGAGGTGTCCGGCCACCGGCTGCTGGCGCACGAGAAATTCCAGACAGAGCCGGTCGATTTCTTTCTCCAACTCGTCGATGTGCTGGTCGCGCAAGACCACGGAGTAGGCCAGGGTCAGGTTCTTCTCCACGAGGGCGCGCAGACTGTCACACAAGGCGCGATCCGCAAGTCGGGCCATCTGTAGAATTTTCCCGCGAATCAAATCGAGGTCGCGTTGCAAGTGCTCTTCGTAGTGTGTCATGGCTTTCAACAGTTGTAGTTATCGGCCATGCCTGTGACACCTAAAGGGCGGGAATGTTACGTTTCAGCGACAACCTAGAAGACGATTTTTCGAATTGGAAACGCAGGCGGCGCAGCGTTCAGAACGAAACCAGGCTGAGAACCCTGTTGATGAACTCGAACTGGCCTCACGCCAAGGACGCGAGGGGGAAAACGATGCGTGGCCGGCTGATTTTGAAAGGACGGCACTCAGGAGCGAGTGGTTTGTCCTGGGAGGAAAGCCCGTTTCCGCACTGCTCTCGCCGCGCCATCCTCACAGCGCGGCGCTGCGATCCATGTGCCGTGCCAGGTCCATCCGCTCCGTGGCATTCTCCACAACATAGCGGCGCAGACCCGGCGGCAAGATTTCGATTTCATCCTGCTCGATGAACTGAGCGGTGAGAGCGCGGGTGATGACCTTGACGAGGCACCACTTGATCAGCCCGAGGTTTTCCCGGCGGAATTGTTTCAACTCGACCGGCCGGGGCGAGAACTTCGGACGGACCGCCCGGAAATCCGGGTTCGTCGCGCAGTGCCGTTCGATTTCCTCCGCGCCAAAGACGCCGGTGGCATAGGCCAGGGTGAGCGTCTGTAAAAGCACGCGAGGCTCATACTCCGGCTGCCGCCGCAGCGCGGCCAGCAGTTCGGGGTTGTTCCAGTTTAATGCGCCGACATCTTCCTTGATCCATTCGCCCAATTGCGAACAGGCAACCCACTGGCTGAGATCCAAGGGGATGGACAGTTCCGCTTCGTTTTCTGTCCCGGTCGGCATTTCCAATGTAGCCGTGTTTTTCATACGCTTTGAATCTCGCACCGCCTTGTGACAAAGGCGCGTCGCCCTCATCACATTCCCACGACTTCGGAAATGATTCCAGGCTTGAAGGAATCAGTGGACCTCAGCGCATCAACTGTTTTTCGAGGAAGCTGACGGTCTGGCGGATGTTGCCATCCATTTCCATGCGGTCTTTCACAAGGCGGTAGGCGTGGAGGACGGTGCCGTGGTCGCGGCCACCGAAAGCCTCGCCGATCACGTTCAGCGAACCGTCCGTGAGCTGACGGGATAGATACATGGCGATCTGCCGGGGGAAGGCAATGTTCTCTGGGCGCCGGCGGCTGGTCATGTCCGCGAGGCGGATGTCAAAATGCTCGGCCACCTTCTTCTGAATCACCTCGATGTTGATCGTGTGCCGCCCTTCTTCCTGCAGCAGTTCGCGCAGCAAGCCCTCCACGCGCTCCACCGTGAGCGTGGTGTTGGTGAGCGAGGCGTAGCAAGCCACGCGGGTCAGCGCGCCTTCGAGACGGCGAATGTTGGTGCGGATGCGCTCGGCGATGAAATTCAGCACGTCGTCCGGCAATTGCACGGCCATGCTCTTGGCTTTTTTGCGCAGGATGGCCACGCGCGTCTCCACATCCGGCGGCTGGAGGTCTGTGGAAAGACCCCACTCGAAGCGCGAGACGAGACGCTGTTCCAAGCCCTGGATTTCATTGGCGGGCCGGTCGCAGGTGAGCACGATCTGTTTGTGCGAGTCGTGCAGGGCGTTGAAGGTGTGGAAAAATTCTTCCTGAATGCGCTCCTTGCCGGAGAGAAACTGGATGTCATCAATCAACAGCACGTCGGTCTGGCGGTAGCGACGGCGGAAGCGCACCAGTTGGTTGTTCTGGATGGCGTCGATGAACTCGTTGGTGAATTTCTCGGAGGAAACGTAGGCAACCTTGGCCCCCTTTTTCTGCGCAACCACTTGCTGGCCGATCGCGTGGAGCAGATGCGTTTTGCCGAGACCGACGCCGCCGTAGAGGAAAAGCGGGTTGTAAGATTTGCCCGGAGACTGCGCCACGGCGAGCGAGGCTCCGTGGGCGAAGTGGTTGTTCGTGCCGACGACGAACGTGTCGAAGGTGTTGCGCGGATTGAACAGCAACTCGCGCGTCGCGCCGTTTCGCTCGACCGGATCGGCCTCAATTTTTAGTGGCGCGCTGCGCATGACATTTTCCGTCGGGTTTGTGGGACGTGAGCCGCCGACTTCGAGTTTTACTTTCAGCGGTCGGCCCGTCGCGAGAATTGCCTTTTCCCGGATCAAATCGAGATAATTTTTTTCGAGCCACACCTCGCAGAACTCATTGTCCACCTCCAGCGTGAGAAAATCCTCGTCGAGACTCTTGGGGCGGATGGGCGTGAACCAGAGGCGGAACTGCTCGACGCTGACGAGCGGTCGCATCTGCTCTTGGACCGTTCCCCAGATATTTTGCGCGGAAGCTTGCATGAAAATAAAAAGTGTTGTTGGGCTGGTTTATTCACCACGGCTTCCCGCCGTGCTTTCACTTAAAATCCGGGGTGATTTGGGCCGAAAATTGCGGGTTTGAAACGGGCAGGCTGGGGAAGCTCAATGTTCACCGGCTTGCCATAGGTCACGAGCTGGTAGAACCCCTGCAAAAAAGGGTCTTTCTCATGCTTTGAAGGCACGAATTCCACCTGCATTATTGCTTTGGATTGACTCATATCGAAACCGGATTACGCGGCAGACTTCTAGTGAACCGCACCGACCGAGGCCATAAGAATGTATTGGCGATTGTTCGCACGTTATTCACAGGTCATTTTCACTCGAAATAACGGGGGCTTGGTGAGGTTTTGCGTGAAAACCGGACGCCGGGACCAGACCGTTCTGGTCAAAAAACTGTCCTCATTTCCCAAATCACAAGACCAAGTCGCCCGGCCCGGATGATCACCGAGCCCGAAAAAATCAAACCGCCTTCTCACCGCGCTCTTCCGTGCGAATGCGGATGACCTCGTCCACGGCGCTGACGAAGACCTTCCCGTCGCCGATCTTGCCGGTCTTGGCCGCTTGGACGATGGCCTCGACCGCAGCGGTCACCAGGTTGTCCGCCAGCACAATCTCGATTTTGATCTTAGGCAGGAAATCGACCGTGTATTCGTTACCACGGTAAATTTCCGTGTGCCCCTTCTGCCGCCCGAACCCCTTGACCTCGCTCACGGTCATTCCCTCGACGCCCGCTTCCGACAGGGCGTCCTTCACTTCTTCGAGCTTGAAAGGTTTGATGATGGCTTCGATTTTTTTCATGGCGGCAAAATTTTGCGCGCCCGTCCGGAGCCTGTAAATATGAAAGGCGCGAAACTTTCCCCCCTCTCGCAAGGGCCGAGACCGAGACCTGCGCGCGCGCCTGCTTTGAAAACATCTCCGCGCTTTACGCCCGAACAGCTTCACCTAAACTCCCGCTCGATGGTCCCGATTGAGTCATGCAAATTGTTTGCCGCCCTTTCCCCCGAGGAACTGGCGGCGCTCAAGCGCGTGAGCCGCGAGTCCACTTTTGCCACCGGCACGGAAATTTTCAAAGAAGGGGACGCGGGCGACGCGCTCTACGTCGTCGCCAGTGGGCGCGTGCAAATCTCCGCCCTCATCGGCCAAGGCGAGCGTCAGGTGCTCTCCCGCGTGCCGCCCGGCGAAGTTTTCGGTGAGATGGCCATCATCGACAACCAGCCGCGTTCCGCCACCGCCCTGGCCGAGGAGCAGACCACCCTCCATGTCGTGCCCCGCGACGCCATGCTCCACCTGCTCACCAACTCGCCGCAGTTTTCCTTCAGCATGATGCGCGAGATCACGAACCGCCTGCGTGAGTTCAACCGTCAATACATCCGCCAAGTCCTGCAAGCCGAGCGCATGGCGGTGATCGGTCGTTTCGCCAGCTCCATCGTCCACGATCTCAAGAACCCGCTCACCATCATCGGGATTGCGGCGGACATGGCCTGCGAGCCGGAAGCCGCCCCGGCCGCGCGCCGCCTGGCCCAGACCCGCATCCGCAAACAAGTCGAGCGCATCAGCCACATGGTGTCGGACATCCTCGAGTTCACGCGCGGCGGCAGTCAGCAGCCCATGCTCGCCATGATCGAATATGCCGAGTTCGTCCGGCCCGTCATCGACGACATCGCCCGGGAGATCGCGACCAAGGACGTGACCGTGGAGTGCGTCACCTCCGTGCCGCTGGTCAGGGTGCCGCTCAATCCCAGCCGCCTCAGCCGCGTTTTTTACAACCTCATGCACAACGCCGTGGATGAAATGCCCGAGGGCGGCAAAATCAAACTGCACTTCCGCACCACCCCCACGGAACTCGTCACCGAGATCGAAGACACCGGTGGCGGCGTCGCCCCGCAAATTCTCGGCAAGCTATTCGAGGCCTTCGAGACCTTCGGTAAACCGCGCGGTACCGGCCTCGGCCTGAGCATCTCAAAAAAAATTGTCGAGGAACACGGTGGCCGCATCTACGCGCGCAACGTGCCCGATGGCGGAGCCATCTTCGGTTTCGTGCTCCCGCTCCCCCCGGCGGCCCAAACTTGATTTCACCGGCCCTCGAACAACAGGCGCGCGCGGGACTCAACTCGAAATTTCCAACTCGAAACCCAAAACTCTTCACGTTCTGATGAACCGCATCCGCCTTCTCCCCGAACAGGTCGCGAATCAGATCGCGGCCGGTGAAGTCGTCGAGCGGCCCGCCAGCGTGGTCAAGGAACTGGTGGAGAATTCGCTGGATGCCGGCGCGCGCCGCATCACCGTGGAAGTGCAGGCCGGCGGGCGTTCGCTCATCCGCATCACCGACGACGGCACGGGCATGAGCCGCGATGACGCGCTGCTCTGCCTGGAACGCCACGCCACGAGCAAGATTCAACGCGCGGAAGATCTGCACAGCATCGCGACCATGGGTTTTCGCGGCGAGGCTTTGCCCAGCATCGCCAGCGTCAGTCGCTTCGTCCTCACCACGCGCGAGCGGGAAAGCGATTCGCCGGAAGGCACGCAGGTCGTCATCAACGGCGGCAAAATCATCGAGGTCAAAGCGGCGGGCAGCGCCCCCGGCACCACCGTGGAAGCGCGCTCGCTGTTCTTTAATTTGCCGGCGCGGCGAAAATTTCTCCGCGCTGAAGAAACCGAAGCCGCTCACATCCACCATTACCTGACCCTCGCCGCGCTGGCCCATCCCGAGGTCGCGTTCACCTTCGTGAAAGACACGCGCACCGTCTGGCAACTGCCCGCGATCCGGATTGATGCCCAGGAGGCCGCCCCTATCGCCGCGCTCCGCGAGCGGATGCGCCAGCTTTCCGGCACGCTGCCGCAGCTCATCGCCGTCGAGGTTAGCGAAGACCTGCTCGAAAAATTTGCCGCCGACTCAGTTGATTCACTCGAAACCCAGAACCCGAAACTCCCCGTCCGCCTCTGGGGTTTGATCGGCGCGCCCGGCGTCTCGCGCAGCACGCGCGAAGAGCAGCACCTCTTCGTGAACCGCCGCCCCGTGGAGAATCGCGGCATCAATCACGCGCTGCTTGAGGGCTATCACAACGCGCTGATGAAGGGCCGCTTTCCTGTCTGCTGCCTCTTCCTCGAAATCGATCCAGCCGCCGTGGACGTGAACATCCATCCCGCCAAGCGCGAGGTGAAATTCCGCGACGAACGCGCCGTGCGCGGTTTCGTCGCGCGCGCCGTGCGCGACGGGCTGCTGGCCTTCCACAGTCCAGTGGCACCGCGCCTCCTCCCGGCTTCTTCACCCTTGCCCTCGGTCGAGTGGCTGACCGCGAACCGCCCTTCGTTGGTCGTGGATGAGAAAACCGCCGCGAACGCGCCATCGTTGCCCGGTTTTCCTGCCTCAACAGTTCTGCCTCCAGTCGCCCAGCCCGCACCGTTGCCTCTCGCGTTTCAGGCAAAGCCCGATGCCATTCCAGTAGTCCGCACCGGGGCAGCGCCTCCGCCGTTTATTCCCCAATCCTCAATCTCCCCCACCCCCCTGCTGGCCGTCCCGCTTCGCGTCATCGGCGTCGTTGGCCGCCTCTACGTCGTGCTCGAATCGGATCGCGGCCTCGTGCTGCTCGACCAGCACGCCGCGCATGAGCGCATCCTTTTCGAGCAAATGCTCACGCGCCTGGAGCGCAACGAGATCACTTCGCAGCGGCTCCTGCTGCCCGAGACCATCGAACTCACGCCGCGCGACGCCACCTTCGTCCGCGCCGTGCTGCCCACGCTCACGCGTCTCGGCGTGGGCCTGAGCGAGTTCGGGGAGCGCACCTTCCTGCTCGACGGGTTGCCGCCGATGGTCAAAGCCCCCGACGCCCGCCACTTCGTCGTCACCTTGATTGATGAATTGAAAGCCGCCGGTGAAGGCGTGAATGCGCTGCGCCTCGGCGAGGATGTGATTGTCAAAACCGTCTGCCGACACTCCGTGAAAGCCAATGACCCGCTGGCTGGGCCGGAGTTGGAAAACCTCGTCCGTGATCTGCGCCACTGCGCCATGCCCTACACTTGTCCGCACGGCCGGCCCACGTTGATTGAGATGAATTTCCGCGAACTGGAGAAGAAGTTCGGGCGCGCGCAGTAGCCGGGGAGCGCGGAGCAATGCGCGGTGCTCCCATCAGTCAACTCCCCTTCAGCGCGCTGCCCAGCAGATGCCCCAGCCACACCGCCACCAGACACGCCAGCACCGAACCGAGGACATTACCCGTGGCCGCGAGCCAGTGCCCGGCACGCATCAAGTCGAGTGTCTGCACGCTGAACGCAGAGAAGGTCGTGTAGCCGCCGCAGATTCCCACCATGAGAAATTGCCGCAACGTCGTCGCCTCAGCCAGCCGCCCGCCCGTCTCGCTCCACGCGGCGAAGGTTCCGATGAGGAAGGATCCGGTGATGTTCACAAAGAGCGTCCCCCAAGGAAACTTGCCGTCGAAGCGCACGGCGATGACGCCCGACATCCAAAAACGCGCCACACTGCCAAGCGCGCCGCCGAGGGCAATCCAGAGGTAAGTCACCATGAGCAGATCAACGATTTATTCCGGGTGGACGCGCGGCCCATCGTCGGCGTTCAAGCCGTCCCAGATTTCGAGATAGAGTCCACGGACCGGCCGGGCCGCCGAGCGCGCGGTCAGTTCCCCACCGGTCGGGCCGGTGTTTTCGCGAAGAACATAGGCACCCCGGCTGAACACGGCGGAACGATGCCACGACGCCCGGCGGCGCTCAACGGTTTTGCGGGCAGACCTACGGCACCTGCGGGGTGACAATCCGGAGGTAGCGCTCGGCTCCGGCGGGCGCGGTCACGGTGTTGACTTGAATGGTCCGGACCAAGGGCTGGGCGGTGATGCTGGTCAGGTTGCTCCACGCGGGCGTGACTAAGTTGGTCCGCCATTGCACGGTGTAACTGAGGTTGGTCTGGGCCACGAAACTCAGCTCCGTGGCGTTGGTCGCCGAGAGCACGATCTTCAAGACGCTCAACGCATTGGTCGGGTTGGTGCCGGAGAGATACTCGTCCCGGTTGTTCATCCCGTCCCCATCGAAGTCCAGCAGGGCGTCGGCGGCGTTGTTGGTGTTGAAGCCATACTGCAACTCCCACAGGTCAGCCACGCCGTCGCGGTCCAGATCGGCGAGCACGAAGACGTTGGTGATGCCCGCGCCCGGACTGGAGGGCGAGGAGCCGGCCAGGTTCGTGACCACCACCTGGTAGCGGGCGCTGGCCTGCACGTTGGTCACCGTGATCTGGGGCACGAGGTTGGTGGCGAAGGCCGCGCCGTTGCGCAGCCAGCGGTAGGTCAGCGGC
>JAYVWQ010000184.1:0-4104 GCA_043785945.1 Akkermansia sp. | reverse complement strand
GTCAATCTCCCGCCCGTCGCCGCCGCCGCGCCGTCCCCTTACGCGGACTCGAACTCCGCTGATGAGCCGGCCTTTACCGAACCCGCCTTTGCGCAGGGCCGCAGCCGTCTGGAATCGTTCAGCTCTTGGGGCATGGTCGTGATTTTGTTCATCGCCATGTTTGCCTTCATCGGCGTGCTCGCCAGCCGTCCGCGCCATATTCGGGCCGCCCAGGGGATGCAGCAGAGAGACATGGATGAAACGGAAGAGGCCTTTCAAGCCACCGCCCATCTCGAGGGCGAGTCCCTCGTCGTGGAAAACAAAAGCGGCTTCGACTGGCCCTCGGCTGCAATCCAGTTTCGTTCCGGCGGCTTTCGTTACCAGGCGCTTGCTCTCAAAGTGCCCAAGGGCAGTTCAACCTCCGTGGCTCTGGGCGACTTCATCAACACGCGCGGCCGCAAGTTCGTCGCCACCCCGACCACCCGGAAGCCCTCCCTGATCCAGATTCAGGTTCAGGACCGTGGATCGGCGACGGTGACGCTGGGCACCACGCTTTAGTTGCTCCCTCTCCTTCGCGCGGCCCGAATGCTTGTCAACCGGCTGCGGGCAGAGGAGAAAAGCTGGGAACACCGCACCAGGTCCCACTCTCGACCGGAGGCAAGCCCTGCATCCCGCCGGAAGCGTGAGCCATGAAGACATGGAGAAGAGCTACTATTATCAGCTCGCCCAAACCAAAAACTACAACCTCAGCGCCATGGCCCGCATCGCAAAACAGGGCCGGGCCACCATCCGCCGCAAATTCGAAAGATGGGGCTGGGTAAAAATGTTCGTGGTGCCTGAGGAGCCTCAGACGTTGATTCTGCTCCGCCCCATACCTCACCCCCGAAATCCATGCTCGGCTCCAAGAACACAAAGCCCGGAAAAAAAAGCTGTAGAAGTGACTTGGAGGAGGTGGGGCGCATTTTTCGACTTTTGAAGAGGTGACACGCATTCCGCCTCTGGGTGCTCATTCGAGAAATCCGCGTCCAGCCTTGCTCAACATGGACACCACCAAATGCCGACACACGCTGCTCATTGCCTTTTGCATTTAACCTCACCAAACTCCCGCCCAACGCATGCCGCTCGCCTGGAACGAAATTAGACACCGCGCGATTAAATTCGCCAACGAGAACTCCCACGCCGCCAGCGAAGCGGGTGAGAAACAAACTTTCTGGAACGAGTTCTTCCACGTCTTTGGCATTGCGCGCAAGACCGTCAGTTCGTTCGAAACTCCGGTGAAGAAACTCTCCGGCCATGACGGCTTCATCGATCTCTTCTGGCCCGGCAATCTCATCGTCGAACACAAATCCCTGGGTGGGCATCTCGGCAAAGCGCAGTCGCAAGCCTTCGAGTACATCCACGCCCTCGTGAACGAAGGCCGCCACAAGGAAGTGCCGCGCTACGTCATCGTCTCCGACTTCGCCCGCATCGTGCTCTACGACCTCGAACCCGATGAACAGCAAGACCTGCCGCTCTTCGCCGGGAAGCGCGTGCAGATCGCGGCCGAGTTCAATCTCGCCGACCTCTACAAAAACATCCGTCCTTTCGCCTTCATCGCGGGCTACAAGCAGCAGAAGCTCGATCCCGAAGACCCGGCGAATCTGGATGCCGCGAAGATCATGGCCGACGTGCATGATGCCCTCAAAGCCGGCGGCTACACCGGGCACGAACTCCGCCAGTTCCTCGTCCGCATTCTCTTCTGCCTCTTTGCCGAGGACACCGGCATCTTTCCCCAGCCGCGCCAGTTGGAGCTTTACCTCAAGAACCATACGGCGGAGGACGGCGGCGATCTCGGATTGAAGCTCGCACGCCTCTTCGATGTGCTGAACACGCCCGAGGACAAACGCCAAACCAATCTCGATGCCGACCTGAAAGAGTTCCCCTACGTGAATGGCGACCTGTTCAAGGAGCGCCTGAGTTTCGCGGACTTTAACAGCGACATGCGCAACGCGCTCATCGCCGCGTCCGGCGGCTTCCGCTGGGAAAAGATTTCGCCCGCCGTCTTCGGCTCGCTCTTTCAGGACGTGATGCTGCCCAAGGAACGCCGCCAGCTCGGCGCGCACTACACCGCCGAGAAGAACATCATGAAGGTCGTCCGCTCGCTCTTCCTCGACGATCTCCGCGCGGAACTTTCTTCCATTGTCGGTAGGGCTGCGCTGCCGCGCAGCCCTGATCAGATGGGGCGGCGCAGCAACGCCGCCCTACCGATGGAGATGGTAGGACCGCTCACTCCCGTTCGTCGTGCCCGGCTTGATGAATTCCACGACAAGCTGGCGAAGCTCACCTTCTTCGATCCCGCGTGCGGCTGCGGCAACTTCCTCGTCATCACCTACCGCGAATTGCGCGCGCTGGAGCTGGACGTGCTCAAGCTCAAGTTCGGCACGCAGACCGAAATGAAACTGGACGAGGTGAACAAACTCTCCCGTGTGGACGTGGACCAGATGTTCGGCATCGAGATTGAGGAATTCCCGGCGCGCATTGCGGAAGTGGCGCTCTGGCTCACCGACCACCAGGCCAACACCGAGCTTTCGATTGCCTTCACCCAACGCTACATCCGCATTCCGCTGCGCAAGAGTCCGCACATTCAAGTCGGGAACGCCTTGCGTGAGGACTGGAAGAAGCTGCTACCGCCGGAGAAGTGTTCTTACATTTTGGGCAATCCGCCGTTTGTGGGGAAACAGTTCATGACTGTGGAGCAGAAGACCGACATGGAATTTGTTTGCGGGTCCGTGAAAGGAAGCGGCGTTCTTGATTTCGTCACCGGCTGGTACTTCAAAGCGGCGGAATACAGCGCGGGTAATGGCGTCCGCTGTGCCTTCGTCTCCACGAATTCCATCAGCCAAGGCGAACAGCCCGGCATTTTGTGGCGGGAGCTTTTCGGCCCCTACCGAATGAAGATCCAATTCGCTCATCGTACTTTTCCTTGGGAGAGCGAAGCGCGGGGAAAAGCGCATGTCCACGTTGTCATCATCGGGTTCGGTGCAACCGACATCTCCACAAAGTGGCTCTACGACTACGACAGCGACCCGGCCAATCCAGTGTGCAGTCCTGCCGCGAATATCAATCCGTACCTCGTTGCGGGCGGCGACGTCGTTCTGCCTAAACGCACTACGCCCATTTGCGCTGTGCCGGAGATTGTCTTCGGTTCCATGCCCAATGACGGCGGGCACCTGCTCCTTTCAACGCAGGACAAGCTCTGGCTCATCAATGTTGAACCGGACGTCGCGGAGTTCATCCGCCCATTCGTCGGGGCGGAAGAATTTATCAACGGGATCGAACGCTGGTGCTTGTGGCTGGAAGGAATCAACCCCGGCCGCCTGCGCTCGATGAAGGTTGTGATGCAGCGGCTTGAAAGCGTACGAAAACACCGCAGCGAAAGCTCTCGCAGCACAACGCGCGCACTCGCCTCCATGCCCAGCGCCTTCGCGGAAAACCGGCAACCCACCACCAACTATCTCCTTATCCCCGGCGTTTCGAGCGAGAACCGGCGCTACGTCCCGCTCGGCTTCCTGCGCCCTCACATCATCGCCAGCAATCTTGTGAACATCGTGCCGGGGGCCACGCTCTTTCACTTCGGCATTCTCACCTCCGTGATGCACATGGCCTGGCTGAAGCACGTCTGCGGGCGACTCAAGAGCGACTACCGCTACTCGAACCAGATCGTCTATAACAATTTCCCTTGGCCCGAAAACGTGCCGGACGCCCAACGCTCGCGCATCGAAGAACTCGCCCAACGCATCCTCGACGTCCGCGTGGAATGTGGGGATGGACGCCACGGCTTTCTCCCTGTGCGAACCAAAGGCGTCGCCTCCACCCTTGCCGATCTTTACAACCCCGCCTCCATGCCGCCCGTGCTCGCCAAAGCCCACACCGAACTCGACCGCGCCGTGGACCGTTGCTACCGCAAAGAACCCTTCCCCAGCGACCGCGCCCGCGTGGAATATCTCTTCCAGCTCTACGAACAACTCACCGCGCCGCTGCTGCCTGTAACCAAAGGCAAACGTGCCCGTTCTCAAAAAAAACCGGAAGGGAGTCAGTCCTAACAATCGACGCTCCTTCCCGAGCCAACAGTTTTTGTCGGCGGCG
>JAYVWQ010000183.1:0-7889 GCA_043785945.1 Akkermansia sp. | reverse complement strand
AGGCCGTCACGGAGGAGGACTTTGAGCAGGCGGCACATTGTCGTGACGAAATTAAGTCCACCAAAGATCGGCTCTCGGCCATCCCCGCGCCATGAACTTACACGAATTTCTCACCTCACCGGCCGAGATGGCCCGGCGCGACGGACCCCACAGCAAGATCGTCATGTCGAGCCGCGTGCGGCTGGCGCGCAATCTGAAGGGCGTTGCGTTCCCCGGCTGGGCCAAGAAGGCCGAGCGCATCCGCGCCCTAGAAATTGTCCGGCCCGCCGTCGAATCCCTGCCGGCCATGCGCGGGGCCTTCGCCGAGTCGATGGACAATCTGGTCGCGCTGGACAAACAGATTCTCGTTGAGCGTCATCTCATCAGTCGCGAGCACGCGGCCAAAAGCGCGGGCAGCGGCCTGGTGCTGAACAAGGACGAATCGCTCTGCGTGATGCTCAACGAGGAGGATCATTTGCGCATGCAGGCGCTGCGGCCCGGCTTGCAGTTGAAGCAGGCCTGGGCGGCCATTGACCATGTGGATTCGCAGTTGGAGAAGAAGGTGGATTATGCCTTCGACCCACAGCTTGGTTACTTGACCGCGTGCCCGACCAATCTCGGCACCGGCATCCGGGTCAGCGCGATGCTGCATCTGCCCGGCCTCGTGTTGTCCGAACAGATCAACCAGATCATTTCCGCCGTGAACAAACTGGGCCTCGCGGTGCGCGGTTTGTACGGCGAAGGCACCGAGGCGCTGGGCAACGTGTTTCAAGTGTCGAACCAAATGACGCTCGGCGAGTCCGAGCCGGACATTGTGGAGCGCCTGAGCAAAGTGCTGGCGCAGATCATCGAGCACGAGGAAAACGCGCGCGGCACCCTGCTGGAGAAGAAGCCCAAGAAGGTGCTCGACCAAATCGGCCGCGCCTACGGCATTCTCGCCAACTCGCACAGTGTCTCGTCGAAGGAGACGATGAACCTTCTGTCCTTCATGCGGCTGGGCGTGGACCTGGGCCTGTTCCCCGAGGTGGAGCGTGGGCTGGTGGACGAGTTGTTCATCAACACCCAGCCGGCGCATTTGCAGAAACAATTTTCGGAAAAACTGGGAGCGGAGGAGCGCGATGTGCTGCGTTCCGACATGCTGCGCGAGCGTTTGCGCAACGTGAGCCGCCCTTTGCACGCGCCGCCGGGGGCGAAATTGGACAAACCATCAGAAGAGTAGAAAGGTGAAACCATGAACGATGAATCCATGAACAATTTTACGCCCCGGGCGCAGCAGGTGCTGGCCCTGGCGCGCAAGGAGGCGGATCGTTTCAACCACAACTTCGTTGGCACCGAGCATTTGCTGCTCGGTCTGATCAAGCTGGGCCAGGGCGTCGCAGTGAACGTGCTCCAGAAGATGGGCCTCGATTTAGAAACCGTCCGCATGGAAGTCGAGAAGCAGGTGGGCACCGGTCCCGATCAGAAGATGATCGGTAACATTCCTTACACGCCGCGGGTGAAGAAAGTGCTCGCGCTCGCCGCCAAGGAGGCCAAGGCGCTGAATCATACTTACGTCGGCACCGAGCACATTCTGCTCGGCCTGCTGCGCGAGGGTGACGGCGTGGCGGCGCGCGTGCTGAAGAACCTCGACGTGGACATTGAGATGACGCGCCAGGAGATTTTGAAGGAACTCGATCCCAACTTCACCAGCCAGGAAGAAGGCGGCGAGCCGGCCGCAGCAGGCGGGGCCGCTCCCGAAAAAACGGAGAAGAAGGGCGAGGTCAAGACGCCGGCGCTCAAAGCCTTCGGTCGCGACCTCACGGAAATCGCGCGCAAGGGTGAGATGGACCCGGTCATCGGCCGCGCCAACGAAATTGAGCGCGTCATTCAAATCCTTTGCCGTCGCACCAAGAACAACCCCGTGCTGCTTGGCGAAGCGGGCGTGGGCAAGACGGCCATCGTCGAAGGTCTGGCCCAGGAAATCGCCAAGGGCAACGTGCCGGAGATTCTCCGCGACAAACGCGTCATCACCCTCGACCTCGCGCTCATGGTCGCCGGCACCAAGTATCGCGGCCAGTTCGAAGAGCGCATCAAAGCGGTCATGGATGAAATCCGCCGGGCCAAGAACATCCTGATCTTCATCGACGAGTTGCACACCATCGTGGGCGCGGGTTCGGCCGAAGGCACGATGGACGCGAGCAACATCATCAAGCCCGCCCTGAGCCGGGGCGAGATGCAGTGCATCGGCGCGACCACGCTGACCGAGTATCGCAAATACATCGAGAAGGACGCCGCGCTCGAACGCCGTTTCCAGTCGGTCAGGGTTGAGGCACCTTCCGTGGATGAGGCGATTCAGATTCTCAAGGGGCTGCGCGGCAAGTACGAGGAGCATCATAAGGCGGAGATCACCGACGCGGCTGTGGAAGCGTCCGTCAAACTTTCCGACCGTTACATCACCGACCGTTTCCTGCCGGACAAGGCCATTGATTTGATGGACGAGGCCGGTTCGCGCGCCCGCATCGGTGCCATGACCCGCCCGCCTGAAATCAAAGGCTTTGAGGCCGAGATGGAAGTCATCAAGGGCAAGAAGGAGAAAGCCATTCGCGATCAGGACTTTGAAGGCGCGGCCTCCATGCGCGACAAGGAGAAGCAGACCAAGGACAAGATCGACGGCGTGATGGCGGCATGGAAAGCCAGCCGCGAGGAGAAGCGCGTCAAGGTGGACGAGGAGGACATTCTCCACGTCGTCGCCAAATGGACGGGCGTGCCGGTCAAGCGCATGGAAAAGGGCGAGGCCCACCGGCTCCTCCACATGGAGGACGAGATGGCGCTGAAGGTCATCGGCCAGCGCGAGGCCGTGGCGGCTATTTCCAAGGCGCTGCGCCGTTCCCGCGCGGACTTGAAAGATCCGAAGCGTCCCATCGGCACCTTCGCCTTGCTCGGGCCGACCGGCGTGGGCAAAACGCTGCTCGCCAAGTCACTGGCGGAGTCGATGTTCGGCGACGCCAAGGCGCTCATCCAGCTCGACATGAGCGAATACATGGAGCGGCACAACGCGTCCCGCATGGTGGGTTCGCCTCCGGGCTACGTTGGTTTCGAGGAAGGTGGCCAGCTCACCGAGCAGGTGCGCCGCAAGCCTTATTCCGTGGTGCTCTTCGACGAAATTGAAAAGGCCCACCCCGACGTGATGAACATGCTCCTGCAAATTCTGGAGGAGGGCAAACTCACCGACAACATGGGCCGCGTGATCAATTTCCGGAACACGATCATTTTGATGACCTCGAACGTCGGCTCGGAGACGATCAAGAAACAAAGTTCAATGGGTTTCTCGCCGATCACGGACGAGAGCAGCTACGAGAAGATGCGCGAAAAAATTCTGGAGGAAGCCAAGCGCCAGTTCCGCCCGGAGTTCCTCAACCGTCTCGATGACATCATCGTCTTCCGTTCGCTGACCAAGCCCGACCTAGTCGAGATTCTCGATCTCGAAGTGAGCAAGGTGCTGGAGCGGCTCAGGGGCAAGAACCTCCTGCTCACCCTCGACGCCAAGGCGAAAGACCTGCTCGTGGAGAAGGGCTATGACCCGAACTACGGCGCACGTCCCATGCGCCGCTCGGTCGAGCATTATTTGGAAGACCCGCTCGCGGAAGAGTTGCTCAAGGGCTGGATTCGCGAAGGCGAACTCCTCGAGGTCACGGCAGCGGACGGCAAACTGGTCTTCACCCAGAAGGCCGCGCCCGCTGCGGGATCAGAGGCAGCGGTTTCGACTTAGGAAGTTTCTTTGGATTCAATCAAGGGGCGGGCGAAAGTCCGCCCCTTCTTTTTGGGCGGTGGGTCATTTTCAATGTCGTAAAGGCGTCAAGTCAGTAGCAGTGATCCGCTGAAAATAACCCAGCCCTTGAGGGCTGGGCCAAAGGAGCGGTCAGAAGACAGTCCCGTCAGGGACGCCCGGGCATAGCCCGGCGTTTCAACGCTTTTCATTACCCACAAGTCCTCCAAAGTTGTGGGTAATGAAAAGGGCTTCAGCCCACGGTGCAACCCAGCCGGGGGCCGCGTCGCGGAGCGACGCTTGAATCCCGAAGCCCCGAAGGGGCGGCATTCGTCAGCCCAGGGCCAAGCACTGGGTCACGTCGCGCGTTGGGGTCAGCCCTGAAAGGGCGTCACTCGGGTGAACAACGGGACGGTGCCGCCCTTACAGGGCTATTCCATCTTCGGGCCTTCCACCCAGGTCTTTGCCCTGGGCTGATGAATTGCGCCCCGTTGGGGCTGAGGCACAAGCCGTCAGTCGTTTCCTCACGCCCTCGACATTCCAAAGCGTCAGTCGTAGCTTTTTCCCCATGAGCCAGACGTTGCAATATCTCACCGACGAAAAAGGCGACCGCACCGCCGTTGTTCTTCCCATTGGCGATTACGAAAGTCTGCTGGAAGACTTGAATGACCTCGCGGTCGTGGCCGAGCGCCGCGACGAACCACTCATCCCGCACGACCAGCTCATCGCCGACCTGTTGACGCCCAATTCACAAACCTTACGATTCTCAACGTGCTGACGCTCGATCACAGTCCGGTGCAGTCCAATCCCGAACTCATGGGAGGCACGCTCGTTTTCCGGAGCACCCGTGTGCCTGCGCAGTCGCTGCTCGACTACCTCGACGACCATTACACGCTCGACGAATTTCTCGACATGTTCCCCTCCGTGCAGCGCGACGACGCGGTGGAGTTTCTTCGGTTAGCGCGCGGCCCCACCCATGAGGATCATTCTGGACGAGAACCTGCCCAAGCCGCTTAAACGCATCTTCCCCGGCCACACCGTGACGACGGTGCAGGAGGAGAGCCTGGCCGGCACGGTCAATGGCGCGCTGGTCGCCCAACTCGAAGGTAAATTTGATGTTTTCATCACCACCGACAAAAACCTGCGCTATCAACAAAACCTTTCCGGCCGCACGCTGGCGATTGTCGAACTGCCGACCAACCGCCTCCCGTTCCTGCGTCCGCTCTTTCCGCGCATTACACCGACCGTCGAATCCATTGCTCCCTCAACCTATGTTCAGGTCACCTTCTAAATTTCAACCGCTGGCTTAAAAACAGCGGACCATCCCATGCAAGGCTACCTCTCTCTCGTCCTTCACGCGCATCTGCCCTTCGTGCGGCACCCGGAGCATCCCAAGTTTCTGGAGGAGAACTGGCTGTTCGAGGCCATCACCGAAACGTATCTGCCGCTGCTCGAAGTCTTCGAGGGCTGGCGGCGCGACGGCATGGACACGCGCCTTACCATCTGCCTCTCGCCCACGCTCTGCGCCATGCTGCGCGACCCGCTGTTGCAAGATCGCTACGCCCGGCATCTCGACGGATTGATCGAACTGGCGGAGAAGGAAGTCCACCGCACCTACTGGGACCGCACGTATCACGAACTGGCGAACTTCTACCACGCGCGTTTCCAACAGCTCCGCGACCGCTACGCCGCCTACGGGCGCGATCTCATCGGCGCGTTCCGCCGGTTGCAGGACGCGGGCCTGCTCGAAATCATCACCACCGCCGCCACCCACGCGCTGCTGCCGTTGATGGCGAATCATCCGTCGTCCATCCGCGCGCAGATTCTCACCGCGCGCGACCACTACCACGAATGTTTTGGGCGCGACCCGCGCGGCCTCTGGCTGCCGGAGTGCGCCTACGTGGACGGCGTGGAAAAGGTGGTGCAGGAGGCGGACATCCGCTGGTTCATCACCGACACGCACGGGCTGCTCCACGCCAAGCCGCGCCCGCGCTACGGCGTCTTCGCGCCCATCTTCACCCAGAACGGCATCGCGGCCTTCGGGCGCGATCTGGATTCCGCGAAACAAGTCTGGAGCAAGCACGAAGGCTATCCCGGCGACGCGCGTTACCGCGACTTCTACCGCGACATCGGGTTCGATCTCGATTTTGATTACGTGCGCCCGCATCTGCCCACCGAGACGGTGCGCAGCTTCACCGGCATCAAATATCACGCCATCACCGGGCCGGGCGAGAAGACCGTCTATGACCGCCGCGTCGCGCTGGAGATGGCGGCGCAGCACGCGCAGCATTTCCTCGAAGCGCGCGTGGAACAGGTCACGCGGCTCGCGCAAATCATGGACCGACCGCCGCTCATCGTCGCGCCCTACGACGCCGAGTTGTTCGGCCACTGGTGGTACGAAGGGCCGGAGTTCCTCGACTACTTCGTGCGCAAAGCCCATCACGATCAGCGGACTTTCACGCTCACCACGCCGCACGATTACCTCAAGCTCCAGCCCACGCAACAGGTCGCGCAGCCCGCCGCCTCGAGCTGGGGCGAGGAAGGCTACTGGAAGGTCTGGCTCAACGAACGCAACGAATGGATTCTGCCGCACCTCGACGTGGCGCAAATCCGCATGGCAGAATTGGTGCGGAAAAATCCCAATCCCATCGGTCTCACCGCGCGCGCGCTGCGTCAGGCCGGGCGGGAACTGCTCCTCGCGCAGTCCAGTGATTGGCCGTTCATCCTCCGCACCGGCACCAGCCCCGAGTACGCCAAGCGCCGTGTGAAGGACCATCTGCTGCGCTTCATCGCCTTGCACGAGCAGCTCACGCAAACGCGCATCGACGAGGCGTGGCTCGGGCAGATCGAGGCGCGCGATAATTTGTTCCCGAACGTGCAGCCGAGATATTGGGCGTGACGGGCGGACGAGACGTCCGCGCTCCGGGGCCGACAGGCTCTAAGCCGCAGCCACGTTCAAACGACCGAACGCCTCGGTTTATCCTCAGGGCTGTATTCCGCTCCACGTTGCTGCGGCTTGGGAAAGCCGCGCTCCCCTGCCTCGTTATCTTGTTTGCAGGAATTTTTTTTTCGCTACGCTCCGCGCGTGATGTCCGAAAGATTCCCCCTGTCCATCGTTGTGCCCATCTACAACGAAGAGGCGGTGCTGCCCGTGCTGTTCGCGGAGCTGGACCGCGTGCGCGATGGCATCCTCGCGCCGCACGGCCCGGTGGAGATCGTGCTGGTCAATGACGGCAGCAAGGACAAGAGTTGGGAGATGATCGCGGCCCATTGTGCCGGTCGCCCCGGTTACGTGGGGGTGAATCTCTCGCGCAACTTCGGCCACCAGCTCGCCCTCGCCGCCGGACTCGAAACGGCCCGGGGCGCCGTCGTCGTGTCGATGGACGCGGACATGCAAGACCCGCCGGCGGTGATTCTCGACATGATCGCCGCCCACCGGCAGGGATACGATGTGGTTTATGCCACGCGCAAGGATCGCGGCGAGGAACCCTTCACCAAGCGCATCACGGCCCACTTCTTTTATGTACTCATCGAGAATCTTAGCGGCGTGGCCATCCCTAGAAACACCGGCGACTTTCGGCTGTTGAGCCGGCGCGCGCTCACCGAACTGTCCCGGCTGCACGAATCGCACCGCTTCCTGCGCGGGCTGGTGCCGTGGATTGGTTTCCCGCAGACCCAAGTTTTCTACGACCGCGCCGACCGCGCTGCCGGGGAGACGCACTATCCGTTCCGCAAGATGCTGCGACTCGCCTTCGACGGCATCGCTTCGATGTCCACCAAGCCGCTGCGGCTGGCCTACGCATTGGCCCTCGTGCTCTTCGCCGTGTTCGTCGGCTACATTTTCTACGTGCTCTACGATCACTTCATTCGGGGCGGCGTGCTCGTGCCGGGTTGGACCTCGCTCATGTCGGCCATCACGATCTTCGGCTCCATTCAACTGCTGCTCTTCGGCGTCTTCGGCGAATACATCGGCCGCATCTACGAGCAGTCCAAGAACCGTCCGCTCTTCATCATTCAGGAAATCAAACGCGCGGATGCGGCTTCCGATCCAGCGGTGAAAAAGTAAAATGCTCTCCTTCCTTCGTCAGACCAGTCCGGTGCGTCTCGCGGTGTATCTACTCTGCGCCTTCACGGTTTATCGGCTGTGGTTCACCACCCGCATGGA
>JAYVWQ010000182.1:0-7161 GCA_043785945.1 Akkermansia sp. | reverse complement strand
AACTGTCCGGAGCCGGATCGCTTCTGGCGCATCATCGCCAAGTATGGCGTGACGATTCTTTACACCGCACCCACGGCCATTCGTGCCTTCATGAAGTGGGGCGTCGAGTGGCCGCAGAAACATGATCTGAGTTCGTTGCGCCTGCTCGGCTCCGTCGGTGAGCCGATCAATCCCGAGGCGTGGATGTGGTATCACGAACACATCGGCGGCAAGCGCTGCCCGATCGTCGATACGTGGTGGCAGACCGAAACCGGCGGCATCATGATCACGCCGCTGCCTGGCGCAACGCCGACCAAGCCCGGCTCCGCCACGCTGCCGTTCTTCGGCGTGCTGCCCGAAGTTGTGGACGACCAGGGCAAGGGCGTGCCGCGCAACAGCGGCGGCAAGTTGGTCATCCGCAAACCGTGGCCCTCCATGCTGCGCGGCATTTGGGGTGACAAGCAGCGGTTCAAAGAAACTTACTGGAGCGAGGTGAAGGGCAGCTACTTCACCGGTGATGGCTGCCGTCAGGACAAAGACGGATATTTCTGCATCGTGGGCCGCATTGATGATGTGCTGAACGTCGCGGGCCATCGCATCGGCACGGCGGAAATCGAGAGCGCCCTGGTGAGCAACCAGAAGGTGGCCGAGGCCGCCGTGGTGGGCCGGCCCGATGAATTAAAGGGCCAGGCTCTCGTCGCCTTCGTGACCTTGAAAACGGGCGTTCATGCGACGCCGGAGTTGCGCGAGGAATTGCGCCAGCACGTCGGCAAGGAAATCGGTCCCGTGGCCAAGCCCGATGACATCCGTTTCACGGACGCGCTCCCGAAAACGCGTTCCGGGAAAATCATGCGCCGGTTGCTCAAGCAGGTGGCCTGCGGCGGTGAAATCAAAGGCGACACCACAACGCTGGAAGATTTGAGCGTGCTGGCGAAGCTGACGCAGGCGGAGGAGTAAAAAGTTGGCCGCGACCAGCCCTTTCCTAGCGGGAAAGTGGCGGGAGTGGCGGGGCTCGAACCCGTAACCTCTGCCGTGACAGGGCAGCGCTCTAACCAATTGAGCTACACCCCCGCTAGGGAGCGCGGAAAGTAGGAGAAGCCTTTTCCCGCGTCAACGGTTAAGCCGCTGAAAAACAAAGATTCGGGCAACAGACGCCAAGGAGGTGGGGGTGGAGAACCCCGCTGAAGAAACGTGCTGTCACCCGAATCAAATTCTCTCGCAGGATTGCGATGGCCCGTTTCTTTGTCAACACGTACCTCCACGGGAAAAAGCTCGTAAACGTGGGGGCTTGCGGCGCTTTTCAACCGGACCGACCAGGTCATTTCCTGAAATTTTTCCAGCGGCAGGCCCGTCAGACTTGACCTGAAGTTGCCACGCAAACATCCGCCTCCCGCACTCATGGTCATTCAGGAATCCGGGTGGCAAACAAGCCGGGAAAAGCCTTGCGACCCAAAAGTTGCTCCATTAGTTTGCGGCCCGTTTTCGGTGGGTTGGTAGCTCAGTTGGTAGAGCAGTGCCCTTTTAAGGCATTGGTCCGGGGTTCGAGTCCCCGCCAACCCACCAATTATTTATTGAGCGCATGGTTGGTTGGAATTTCACGGGTGGTTTCCCCCTTCACTTTCGGGCTTGGCGCCGCCGCCACTTGTCCCGAACACCATGCATCCAATCGAGGAAACGGTGTGCCCAGCGTTCGGCCCATTTGAACTCGCTGGCCAGCAGCAGCAGCCCGAGGGGAATAAACACGAAGGCCGGGCCGGGCGTGAAAATCATGACGATCCCGGCGATGAAACAAAGGCCACCAATGAGGCCCACAAAGATTTTCCGCAGCGGCTTGGGAACGTGATCCACTCGGAAGAAATGCCGCACCTTGCGCAGGGCCTCGTGATGATCATGTTCCGCCATTCGGGAGCCAAAGTGCGGGTGCCCGGCCCCCAGCGCAACTGAAGAACAGGCCAATCTTGAAGATTCCAGTGGCCCCACAGCTTCGCGTTCAAGCGGACGGAGAGCCGGGGTCAAACCAGTTTCTTATAGCGCGGGTCTTCGCCGAGCTTCTTCACCAGTTCCTTGATCTTCTGCGACTGGCTCTTGTGCGCGAGCAGCACGGCATCATCGGTCTGCACGAGGATGGTGTCGCTCATTCCAACCACGGCGATAGGCGTGCGGTTCTTGGTGCGGGCGTCGAAGATGATGTTGCGCGCGGCATCCACATGGACGAAGTCGCCGGACACGCTGTTGCCTGCGGCATCGGTCTTGATGTGCCGGGCCAGCGCGGGCCAGGCCCCGAGGTCGTCCCACGCGAAGCTGCCATCGGCACAGACCACATTTTTCGCGTGCTCCATGAGGGCGAAGTCGATGGAGACTTTTTTGATCACGGGATATTCCTTGGCCAAGACCTTGGTGAGCTTGGCGGGATTCTTGGCGGCGGCGAACCAGCGCTGGCAGGCGTCGTACATTTCTGGCTGATGCTTCTGCAAACCTTCCGTCACGGTGACGAAGGACCAGATGAACATGCCGGCATTCCAGCGGTAATGGCCGCTGTTCACGTACTCGATGGCCTTCTCCAACTGCGGCTTTTCCACGAACCGTTCGGCGCGGAAGAAAGTCGTCTTGTACGACTTCACACCCTGCGGCGGCGGCAGCGGTTCACCCACTTGAATATAACCGTAGCCCGTGGCCGGCTCGGTGGGCTTGATGCCGATGGTGACAATGGCCCGGCCACGGCTCGCGAGATCGAAGGCGTCGCTTAGGACTTGCTGAAATTTCTTTTCTTCCGGGATGACGTGATCGGCGGGCAGCACGGCCATGACGCCCGTGGTGGAACGCGCCCCGACGAGGGCCGCGCCCAGCGTGACGGCGGCGCAGGTATCGCGACCGACCGGCTCGGCTACCACGTTTTCCTTGGGCAGCTTGGGCAATTGGCGGCGGACCTCCGGGGCCTGCACGGCATTGGTGATAATGAAAATGTTTTTCAGCGGCACGACCGGGAGCACGCGCTCGACGGCCTGCTGGAGGAAGGAGGTTTTGCCGAGCAGGGTGATGAGCTGCTTGGGCATTTTCTCGCGGCTGACGGGCCAGAAACGTTCGCCGCGCCCGCCGGCCATGATGATTACGAACCGGTCTTGGTTGGCGGTCTTGGACTTCATCTTGGCTTTGGCTTTCATGCTTTTGAAACTGGATTCAACTCCCGGAATTTTTTCCCGGATAAATTTATTTTCAACCGTGTTGCCCAAACATCACGGCAGAAATCAGGATTTACTGAAGTCCCTTTTCCGCCGGAACTCGGTTCATTCAAGAACGAACCGCCCGAACCAGCGACCGGACGAAGGCCGAAACCACCGGCACCAAGTCCGCGCTGTGCCCGTGCTCGGCAATCTGATGGACCACCGCGCTGCCGACCACGATGGCCTCGGCGTGCTGCGCGACGGCGCGGGCCTGCTCGGGATTGGAAATGCCAAAGCCGACGGCGATGGGCAGTGCGGTGTGGGCGCGAATCTGACGCGTGCGCTCGGCAATGGTATCAGAAACCTTGGCCTGCATCCCAGTCACGCCCTCGCGCGAGACGTAATAAATAAATCCGCTGGCGCGTTTGACGATGAGGGCGATGCGGTCCTCGGGCGTGGTCGGGGCGACAAGGTAGATGTTGCACAGACCAGCCGCCTGCATGAGGGCTTCGTAGTTGTCCGACTCCTCGGGCGGCAGATCGAGCACGAGCAATCCGTCCACGCCGGCTTGGGCACAATCAGCGATGAACTGCTTCAGTCCGCGCTTGTGCAGGATGTTGAAATAAACGTAGAGGACGATGGGGATTTGCGATTCGCGACGAATGGCGGCGATGGTTTCGAGCAGCTTGGCGGGCGTGGTGCCGGATTCGAGTCCGCGCTGGGCGGCGAGTTGATTTACCAAACCATCGGCCAGCGGATCGCTGAAGGGCACGCCCAGTTCGAGGACATCGACCCCAGCCTGATCAAACGCGAGGGCGAGTTGGCGCGTGGCTTCGAGGGTCGGGTCCCCGGCCCCGATATAGACGACAAAGCCTTTTTGTTGCGCGGCCCGCAACTGGGCGAAGCGTTGGTCGATGCGATTCATTGGGCAAAGAGCATGGCGGGCGGCGAGCCGTGAGTCGAGGGTCGAGAAGCATCAACCGGAGCGTTCCTGATCCAGTTTCCATGCGAGAGACAATCCTCGAAGGGTGAGCAGCGGATCGACGGCGGTAATTTCCGGCAGTTTGCTCGCCATGAGTTTCGCGTAGCCGCCGGTTGCGACCACGGGCAGGCGGCGGTGTCCCAGCTCCAGTTTGAGTTTCCCGATCAATTCCCGCACCAGTCCGCGATAGCCATGCACCGCGCCAATCAGCATCGCCTGCTCCGTGCTTTTGCCGATCACGGTGGAGACTTCGCGAATCTTGATCTCCGGCAGCAGTGCCGTCTTTTCGTGGAGGTAGCTGGTCATGGCCGCAAGGCCGGGTGCGATGATGCCGCCGATGTAATCGCCGCGCTGGTTGACCACATCGAAGGTCACAGCCGTGCCAAAATCCACCACGACGACGGGCGCACCGTGCCGGGCGCGGGCGGCCACGGCGTTGGCCAGGCGGTCGGGACCGATGCTGGCAGGCTGGGGATAATCAATGCCCAGACCGAGCAAAGTCTTGGCGGTGAGTTGGAATGGTTTCACGCCCCATTGCTGCCGCAGTGCTGGAATCGCGCACCGCGTCGCACCGGGCACGACACTGCACAAGGCCACGGCGCTGGCCTCGGCCCGGCCCAGATGCCCGGCAAGCAGTGCCATCATACGGCCCTCCTGCCAGGCGGCGGTGGGGAAATTGGCCGCACGGGTCAGTCGACCGCCCCGGTTCAGAGCGCCCAACACGACATGGGTGTGGGTATTTCCGATGTCCAACAGCAACAACACGCCGCGCAGCGTGAACGCGGCGACGGGGGAAGGAAAGCCGGAATCACCACGGTTACTTCAAGTGCGCGAAAATGCTCCCGGAATCTGACTGCGGTATTGCCATTGAGGATTCCATTGGCTACACTTCCCTCAACCCATGCACGACCTGCGTATGACCCTAGGCCGGGTGTCTCTGTACACTCATGCGGTGCCTTTGTCCTCTGCCCCCGGCGCGTTGGGAACCTCCCCGGCGGGTTGCCCTTCGTAACGAACTCCGACACCAGCATTATGCAAAAATATCTTAGACTCCCCATCCTCCCACCCCTCACGAAACGCGCATCGTCCGGATCGTCCAGCGGGTTACCCATTCTTAAGGCGACGGTCCCGAATTATATCCATTTTCCAAAAACTATGAAAACACTCCTCTCGCTTCTCGTTTGGTGGGCGGCCGCGCTGGCCGCCACCCTTTGCCCCACGTCCCTCCAAGCCGCCTCGGTCGCGCCGACGGGCTACACCAACGGCTTCGGCCTTCAGCCGGCGGGGAGTGATTGGTCCACCCTTTCCATCGGCGCCGGCAACGGTGACTACTCCACTGCGCCCGGACTGGACGCGGCGGCGACGGCCATCGCCGCCAGTAGCATCAATGCGA
Source organism: Akkermansia sp. (assembly GCA_043785945.1). Classification (GTDB taxonomy): domain Bacteria; phylum Verrucomicrobiota; class Verrucomicrobiia; order Limisphaerales; family SIBH01; genus JANNGC01. The sequence continues at coordinate 1,646 of JAYVWQ010000182.1, read as the reverse complement.
CGCTCACTGCGGATGCGGGCGACCCCCCGCCCATCCTGGGCCTGGCCGCCTGGAGTTCCAGCGGGCTATACGTTCAGACCCGATCGACGGGCAATGGGGCCACGCTCCTGATGTGTACGCTGGTCAACAATATTGGGGGCGGCGCGAATTCCGTGACCATCAGCTACGACTTCGCCAAACCGGCCGCTGTCGCCGAAGAAGTAGAAGGGCACCGCGCTTATTACAGCCTGAGCGGAGACGCGGGCAGTTGGACGGTCATCCCGGAATTCTCCTCGGCGACACCAGGAAGGTTGACTGCGACCCTCAGCTTGGCGTGGGCGGCCGGGGCCCCGCTCTACCTGCTCTGGGCCGATGACAACGGTGCCGCCAGCGATTCACCCTGCCAGATCGACAATTTCGCTGCGACCGCCACGCCCGGCTCCCAGAGTCCGGTGGCCATCACCACGCATCCGCAAAGCCAGACCGTGGCCGAGCTGGCCCCGGTGTCTTTCACCGTGGGCTTGAGCGGCAACCTGCCTCCCACCTGGCAGTGGTCCACGAATGGGGTGGCCATTCCGGGCGCGACGAATCTCACCTACAGCATTCCGTCGGCAACGCTGGGCTACAACGGAGTGGCCTTCCAAGTCATCGCCCAAAACGTGGCCAGCAATGTCACTTACTTCGCCACCAGCAGCGTGGCGATCCTGACGGTCAATGCCGACACCATTGCGCCCGTCCTGCTGGGCGCATTCCCGGCCGGTCTCGGGCAAGTGGTCGTCCCTTTTTCCGAACGGCTGGCGCTGGCTGGCGCGACCAACGTGGCGAACTACTCGATCAGCGGATTGGCCGGCAGCCTGATCATCTCGAATGCGACGCTCGACGCCTCGCAGACCAATGTCATCCTGACGGTCAGCCCGATGACCCCGACCAGTAATTACACCCTCACCGTGAATGGGGTGAGGGACCTATCGGCGGCGGCGAACCAGATTGCGGCCAACAGCCAGGCCTCGTTCACGGCGGCGGATCGGGCCTACGCGGACATCGGCAGTCCCGCCATCTCCGGCTCGGTCTCGAGCGTCTTGGGCGGCTACAACATGACCGCCGCCGGCACGAACATCCTCGGGTCGTCCGACCAGTTCACCTTCTCCTACCAATTCGTGGCCGGGGACTTCGATTTCAAGGTCCGCATTCCGACGCTCAGTCCCACCGACCCGTGGGCCAAGGCGGGGTTGATGGCGCGCGAAACCTTGGCGGGGAACAGCCGCTTCGTTGCCACCCTCGCCACGCCCAGCATCGCGGGCAGTTTTTTTGAATCACGCCTCACGAACGGCGCGGACGCGGTGGTCGCCGGTTCCTACCCGGTGAATTATCCCTACACTTGGCTGCGGCTCCAGCGGGCCGGGACCAACTTCACCGGTTACGGCAGTTTGGACGGGCAGAACTGGACGCTCCTCGGCAGTGTCGTTCTGCCCGGCGCACCCGCGAGCCTCTACCTCGGCTTTGCCGCCACCAGCGCCAATGCAGCCCGGTCCACCGCCGTGCAGTTCCGCGATTACCAAAACGCCGCCGGCGGCGCGATCGTGCCCTTCGTCGCGACGCGCGAGCCGCTCGGACCTTCCACCCGGCGCACCGGGCTGGTCATTTCGGAAATCATGTATCACCCCAAG
>JAYVWQ010000181.1:0-1947 GCA_043785945.1 Akkermansia sp. | reverse complement strand
TTCCTGCCCCGGGCCTTGGCTGAAGTCCATCGTGTAACGATGCGTCTGCGTGAACACATCCACGCCATCCGTGCCGGGATCGCCATCGGCTGCTTCCTGAAACTCCAAGCCCTGGCGCTCCCACACAATCTTCTTCCCGGTCGGATCGTATTTGCGCAGCAACGCGCCGCCAGTCCAGCCCATGCGCGGGGCCATCGCGAGGTAGAGACAGCCCGTGTCGTCGAAGGTGATGGCGCGCGGGAAGTAGAGATGCGCGGCGTCCACCCGTCCGGAGATTTTGTTTTTATACACGCCGCCGAGTTCGCCGAAGCGGCCGGCGGGCTTGCCTTGCGCGTCGAATATCCAGACGCATTGATTCGGCCCGGCATCGCAGACATAGAGCTGACCGTTCAACGGATGAATGGCCATGTGGCCCGGCTCCACGACGCTGTCGAGCTTGATGGTGCGTTCCGCGACCTGATTTCCGTCCACGGTGAAGTAATGAATCTTCCCTGGATGCTCCAGGTCAGGCGGTTTGCCGTCGGGACGCGATTCGAGCGAAGTGCCGTCCACGCTGGGCTTGCCATCCGCCGCCGGAATCTGCGGCGTTTCGGGCGCGGTGCCGGGACGTTGCCCGACCCAGAGACCGCCCTTGCCATCGAGCACGACCCGACCGGGACGCGGCGAACGGAAGCTCGCTAACTCCGCGAGGCTGGCCGCATCGAGAACAATCACACGCTCGTCGTAGGCTTCAGCCACATAGATCTTGCCGCCGCCCGCCGCGAGTCCGGTGATGTGTTTGAGTTTACCCGCGAGTTCAGGCACCTGGTTCTTCGCCGCGCTTGGATTGGGGGAAGTGTTGGACGCATCGAGTCGCTCCAGCATCGTCGTGCCGTTCCAATTGCCGCCCGAGCCTTCGAAGATGAATTTGCCATCCGCCGCGATGGTGCTGCTGCCGCCGTTCTTGAGTTGATACATCCAGAGCAGATTGCCCTCGAGATCATAGACCGAGGAGTCGAGCGCTTCATTTTGTCCCACCACCCGCAGGCGCGGCTCCCTGCCCGAGCGGTCGAGACACAGCCCGGTGATCTGCATCTGGACGTGGCCCTGGTAATACTGCGAGGCAAAGGAGTTCCCGAGCCACGACGTCACGTAAGGCAGCTTCACGGGCTGCTCGATGCTGAAGCTGTCCAGCGTGGCGGACTCCAGTTCATCGCTGTCGTGCTGCGCGTTGATCACGCCCACCAGCACTTCCTCCGGCAGACCAGGGCTGAACCGCACGCCGCCGAAGTGCATCAAGTTCCATTCTTTTCCATCCGCCGAGTAGTAGCTCGCCACGCTGTCGCGATGCCGGATGATCCGCACCCAGCACGGCACGGTCTGGATGTGCGCGATGTCGCCGGGCTGCCACGCGGCGACGCCATCTGTCTGGCGGGCCGTCATCGCCGGGCCATTGCCGAAGCGAAATCCATTGAAGGCGTTCTTGAGAAAGCGCGCGTTCGAATTCGTGCTCGTCCGCACCATCAGCCCCGCGCCCACGGATTTCTGTGAAGCCGCCGTGACGCGCGCCGTCGCGACGAAATCCCCCTTCACCCGCGTGAAAGCAAACGTGCCGCGCTGCTCCGTCACCTCGCCGATGCTCCGAATGGTGAACGCCTTCGTCGCCGCATCGTAGCTCACCGCGCCGGGCTTGCGCACCGTGCCGAGGTCCACCGCAGCCCAGCCGTTCGGGAGGTTGGTGACGGCGGTACCGGCTGCAAGACTGAGAGTGGCCGAAGCCAGAAACAGGAAAAGGGCGAACGTTCGAATCGCGTAACAGTAGCAAGTCCGTGCTCTCTGTGTCCTCCCAATCTCCGCGCTGAATCCCCACCCCGGTTTTTCAGCACAGAGTTCTGGAGGACACAGAGGAAGATGGTGATGAAAGTTGAGTTGGTGTTTCATAATTCGAGTCAGGTTCATTTCAAACGG
>JAYVWQ010000180.1:0-3253 GCA_043785945.1 Akkermansia sp. | reverse complement strand
GCCTGAACCTTCCCGTGCCGATTTGGTTTCCGGTTCATCGAATGCGTCTCTCCGATCCGACGGCGCGCGCGGAGTGATGCGCCCCACCATCGACGAATTGCGCCGCTTCCGTCCGACGCTCCGATCTCACGCCGCCAACGCCTTCCCAATCAACTCTTTCTCCCGCGCTCCGTAGTTCAGGGCCAGCGCCTCGGCGTGGGCGGCGGGCGTCATCTTCTTCCAAGACTTCTGCAGGGCGTTGATCAGCTTGTCCTCCTCCGTCTTGTCGGCCAGTCCAGCCAGTTGGAATTGCAGGAAGACCAGGCAGAGCGCGTCCTCCAACACCCGGCTTTCCGGATCAGCGGGAAAATTCTTCTTCAAGTTCAGTTCGCCGACGGATGCGATGATGTCCTCTCCGTAACCGACCTCACGCAAAATTCCGCCCGCCAGCTCGGCATGAAACCGCTTCAGCTCGTTCCGCCACTGATGATACCCGGCTCGCGTCAATTCAAAACTCGCGCGCGGAATCCGCCAGCGGCAGAGATGCTGCGAGCGGGCCGCCAGACGCAAGGTCTCGGAAGCCGCCGGAGCCAGTTGCATGACCCACGCACACCGCCGCTCCGCCTGCACCAACTCCCGGGGCCGCGCCCCACCGCCGTCGGATTCCCGGTTCGGGTCCGCCGAGTTCAAGTCATCGAAATGACGGATCGCCTCCCGGAAGCGCGCCCCGTTCGGGACATTTTGGAAGAAAGGTTCATCGCCTGACATGGCCGCGAGCTAAACAGAACCACTGAGCGGCGGCAACGACGCTTCGGCCCACGGGTCCGATGGAAAAACTGATAGGGACGGAGCGCGCTCGTCTCGGACGCAGCCTGGTCCGCCAAGCGGCGCCCTTGGACTTTCACCACGCTTGATTCCCGCCACGCCCTCTGCAAAACATTACCCATGTCCAAAATTTCTTTCGCCCTCGCTGGCTTGGTTGCGTCGTCATTCACCGGTTTCGCGGCGGATGACATGATTCACTCCTGGAAAAAAATTCAGTTGAGCGACCAATTCTGGAGCGAGGGCGCGAACGCCGGCGACTTCAATCACGACGGCAAAATGGACATCGTTTCCGGGCCGTATTGGTGGGAGGGGCCGGATTACAAGGTGCGCCACGAGTATTATCCGGCCACCAAGTCCTTCAAGCTCGGGCCAATTTCCAAAATCTCCGTCCCCGGCTTCGAGGGTGCGCTTGGGCAGAACAACACTTACTCGGACAACTTTTTCGCGTTCACCCATGATTTCAACCAGGACGGATGGGACGACATTTTGATCTACGGCTTCCCCGGACAGGACGCGTCGTGGTTTGAAAATCCTCAGGGCAAAAAGAACGCGTCCGGCTCGGAGCATTGGACGCGGCATAAAGTTTTTGACGTGGTGGACAACGAATCGCCGCAATGGGGCGACATCACAGGTGATGGTAAACCAGAAATCCTCTGCAACTCAGGCGGCTACTTTGGCTATGCGGAACCGGATTGGAGCAACCCCGCCAAGCCCTGGACCTGGCACGCCGTCACGCCCAAGGGCAACTGGCAGCGCTTCACCCACGGCATGGGCATCGGCGATGTGAACGGCGACGGCAAAGCCGATTTGCTCGAAGCCAGCGGCTGGTGGGAAGCCAAGAGCGCAGGCGAATGGACCAAGCACGCGGCCAACTTCGGCAAGGGCGGCGCGCACATGTACGTTTATGACGTGAACGGCGACGGACTGCCGGACGTGATTTCCAGCATCGAAGCGCACGGCTACGGCATCTCGTGGTTCGAGCAGAAAAAGGAGGACGGGAAGATTTCCTTCACCGAGCATCCGATCATTGGCCGGGAAAAGAAGGACAACAAATACGGCGTGCAATTCACCCAACCCCACGCCATCGACCTCGTGGACATGGACGGCGACGGCGTGATGGACCTTGTGACGGGCAAACGCTTCTGGGCCCACGGCGCGCACGGCGATGCCGATCCCGCCGCCCCGGCCGTGCTTTATTGGTTCAAGCTCGCGCGCCACGCCGACAAGAGCGTGGATTGGATTCCCCAGCTCATCGACAACGACTCCGGCATCGGCACCCAGGTCGTGGCCCGTGACTTGAACGGCGACGGACTTCCTGACGTGATCGTCGGCAACAAAAAAGGCACCTTCGTCCACATTCACGCCGTGCAGAAGGTCAGCCCGGCCGAGTGGGAAAAGGCACAGCCCAAGCCTTTGCAGTAAGGGCGGAGGGGCGATAGAACGCTGGCCCGCGTCGGCTAATCGCTCAAGCGCAGCGTGGCATCCGAGGGAGTGCGGTCAAAAATGAGCAGCATTTCCACGCCGCTCTTCTGCATCTGCTCGCAAGTGGTGAGTGCCGAACGCAAGTCAGGAAAGTCAAAGGCTTCCTCCGCGCGCCCCACCCAATTGCCGTCCTCTGACAGATACAGCCCCGTGCCGAGTTGGCGGAGCAGCCGATGTGGTGCTGGTACTTTGGCGTTCATCACGGTGGTAACGCGCTAACACTCCTCTTCCCTCCGTCGGACGCAACCGGTTTTTCAGAAAACTATTCACCCCCCCCCGCACAGGCCAACCCCTCCGCACCGCGCGCTCCAGAACATCACAGCTTCACCGGCACCTCGGTGTGAAGAAGTTGACGCCACTTGGAACTATATCCATGAACCTCGCGCACTTCATTGGTGCCGCGATAAAGAGGCCGCCCCTCGTTCGCCCAGGCAAAAATGGAACCTTCCAGATTGACCACATTCGTCAGGCCAGCCCGTTGCAGTTTTTCCGCCAAGGCGGAGGAGCGATAACCCACCGAGCAATAAACAACCACGGGGCGATTATCCAAAGGCCGGGCTGCCTGGATTGACGAAAGCGAGGACAGGTTGAGCGCGCCGCGCAAATGGCTGACGACAAATTCGTTCGTCTCCCGGACATCCACCAGCAACGGAGGCACGCGGCCAGAATCGGAGAGCCACGCCGCCAGTTCTCCATTCGTAATCTGCCGTACCGAGGGAAATCGCTTTCGCACCGACTGCTTTATGGATTCTAGCGTCTCCGCTGAAACGGGTGTCACATACATCCACCCCAAGGCGAGCCAGGCGGCTAAGCGCAATCCACCGGGGATGGATCGAAGCAAATTCATATCCTCCATGATGGTGGTCGTAGAGGCACCGTCAAGGATCGGCCTGCCAACAAAAACAGGCGGGCCTTGCGGCCCGCCTGTCTGATTCAAACTATCAACGGCTTATTTAGCGGACGGACG
>JAYVWQ010000179.1:0-6846 GCA_043785945.1 Akkermansia sp. | reverse complement strand
TAGGCGAACGCGCCGCCATCCTGAAAACAAAAACGGCGCGACTTGGGTCGCGCCGTTCTGCTTTCTCAGAGAACCTTATTTGGCAAAAGCCGCGTGCTGCTTGTTCCCGGCGGATTCCAGGTAGGCGAGCAGGTCGAGGATTTCCTCGCGCGTCAGGATGCTCGCCAGTCCTTCGGGCATCGAGGAGAGCTTCGAGGGCGCGCGGCTCTTCACGTCGGACTTTTTCACTTCGACCTTGTCGCCGGTCAGCGGGTTGATCACGAGCACGAGCTTCGTGTCCGTGTCTTCCACAATGCGCCCGGTCACGTCATCCCCGTCCTTCTTGGTCACGGTCGTGTTCTGATACTGGTCGGAGATCACCTTGGACGGCTCGATGATGGATTCGAGCAAGTCGCGTTTGCTGTACTTGGCGCTCGCGCCGCTCAGGTCGGGGCCGACTGCGCCGCCCTCGTTGTTGAAGCGGTGGCACTGCACGCATTGCGAGGCGGCATAAGCCTCCTTGCCGCTCGCGTAGCTGCGGCCTTTGCTGGGCTGGGCGAGATCGGCGGTGAAGTCCGCCACCTTCCACTCGCGCACAAACTTCCGTTCCTTCTGCGGCTTCGCGGGCGCGACCGGCGCATCGACGATGAAGGCCGCCAGTTCGGCGCGTTCGTTGTCCGTCAGGCTCGCGATCATCTCAGCCTTGAGCTTCTTGATGAAGTTGTTGTAGCTCGCACCATTGCCGGCCTTGATGCCCACGTCGGTGAACCACTGGTCAAACTCCGCCGGGTGCTTGGTGCTGGCGTTGATAAAATAATTCCCGCCCGCCGGATACGTCGCGCCTGCGTCCTGACCAGCGCTGCGGTTCTTGAACCAACTGAACCACGCCTTGCGCTCGTCCAGCGTCCAGGTCTTCGCCTTGCGCAGGGCCACGATGTAGAGCAACTGCTCCTCCTGCGTCTTGGCCTGCGCGACCAGTTCCAGCGTTCGCTTCACCACGCCGGGCGCGTCGAGATAGATGAGAATCTGCGACAGCTGGCGGTTCATCGGCCAGGACTTCGCCGGGTAAAGCGGGGAAAGTCTCTCGATGCCGAGCTTCACGAACTCATCCGCCGGACGGCCCTGCCGCGCGAAGCTCACTTCGATGACGCGCAGCTTCATCAACTGCTGCTCCTCGGGCAGCGAGGCCGTGGGAAATTTCTTCAGCGCGTCGAGCAACTCCGGTTGCGCGCTCGCCCCGCCGACGCGAGCAAGCGCGAGCAACGCCGTGAGTCCGGCATTGGCGTCCGTCTCGGCGAGGGCTTTGGCTTTCCACTCCTCCACCGGCTGGCTCTCGATGGCCACGCGCGCGGCCCAGCGGATGAACCGGTCCTCGCTCTTCAGGTGTGGCCACGCGGTCGCGACAGCTTTCGCGTCCTGTTTGCCGTGGAAAGCTTCGAGTTCATGCCGCAGCGCGCGCGCGGCCTCAGCCTTCGCGTCCACCGCCATCTTCGCCATTGGATATTCCTTCGTATAGCTCACGCGATAGAGACCCGACTGGGTGCCGCGTCCGCCCGTGGCGAAGTAGAGCGCGCCGTCCGCGCCCACTTCCATGTCGGTCACGTTGAGGGGCTTGCCCTTCACCACCGTGTCAAAAGTCGCGCTGTAGCTCGCGCCCTTGGGTTCCAGATGCACGGCCACAATGCGGCCATACGACCAGTCCATCATCCAGAACGCGTTGCGGTACTGCCGCGGGAATTTCGCCTTCGTCGGCGTGATGACTCCCGTGGGCGAGCCGATGCCGATGTTCACCACTTCCGGCAAACTGTCCGCGTAGTCAGTCGGATACTTGGCCGAGCCTTCGCGGAAACCCTGATCGCCGCCGCTCACGATGTGATACGCGCGCGTGGGGCGATACCACGGCGAACCCCAATCCCATTCCATGTCGCTGTCAAAGCCCAGCAGCTCGCCGTCTGCGTTGAAGCCAATGTCGTAGGTGTTGCGCTGGCCCGAGGCGAACAGCTCCGCGTTCTTCCCGTCCAAATCCATGCGCAGCACGTAGCCGCCCGGCGGCTTGCGCCCGGCGCCGAAGCCATTGCCATCCTCCATGCGCGGCAGCACCAGGTCGTCGCGGTAATTCTTGAAGGGCGACGTGGGGAGCACATCCTCCGGCACATCCACGAAATTGCCGCACACGACATAGAGCTTCCCGTCCGGTCCGAGCACTATGCCGTGCGCGCCGTGTTCGCCATTGCCGCCGCCGTTCTTGTTCCACTTCCGCAGCAGCTCAGGCTCGCCGAACGTGCCTTTGCCGTCCGTGTCGCGCAGCCGGTAGAGATGATAACCCTGCGGCCCCTGGCCATTCACGTAGAGCGCGCCGGCGGCGTAGAGCAGACCCATGGCGCCGTTCACATGCGGCACGGCGTTTGTCTCAAGGCCGGCAATTTGCCCCTGCGCATCCAGCGTCACGCGCAGCATCGGCTCCTTGCCCTGCGGCGAAATAATCAAGCGGCCCTGCGGGTCAATCGTCATGCCCACCCACGACCCTTCACCGGGCTGGGCACTGCGGAGCAGCTCCACCTTGAAGCCGTCCGCCACGGTAATGGCTTCGGCGGGCGTGGCCGGTTTGCCCGCGTTGGCGGCGGGGGCTTTCGCAGCGGCGGCGGAAACCTGGAGCGCACCCGCGCCCAGCAGGAGAGAGAACAAAAGAGATTTGCACATAGAGCTGAAACCGACGTTGTGACGAGATGGCATGTTCACGAAAGTAATAGGCCGGGCTGAAAATCCGCCGGCGGAGCGCGCCCGTCCTCGGGCGCAGCAGCGTGCGCAAGCCGTGGGCTTGGATTTTTCCCGCGCGCTCGAAGTCATCACGCTGCTGCGCCCGAGGACGGGCGCGCTCCGGGGCCGACCGGCTTCGCTCAGACGACTTTTCAGACAGGCGCTGAAGCGACCGCACCCCTGCGTCCCGCGCAGGGTGTGGCGTGGAGAAGATTCCCATCACCGCCCCATCGGCGGCGGCGGTCCACTGTGAATTTTGGGCGCGGCGTGGACCGGCGCGGCGTGGCGTGGCTTGTCCCCGGCCTCGGCGGCGAGCAGTTCGCCGAGCAGCTCGCCCTTGGCCGGAATGATGGCGATGCGCGCGCCACCCTCGATGATCTTCTGCGTCTCCAAAATCTCGAACAGGCTGTTGGCCACCTGTTCGTCCTCGGAGATTTGTTGCAGCGCGGCCCCGACCAACTGCGGGCGGATGGCCCCGGCCTTGGCAAACTCAATCGCCGCCTGCCGCTCGGCCGTGCTGGTGATGATGCTGACCTGGTTCGCGCCGTCCTGCTTGATGGCCGAGGTGACCTGGCGGAGGCGGTTCACGACCTTGCTCTCGATCTGCGCGATCATGCCGAGGTCGCGGAAGTGGACCTTGCGAATGTACACCGAGCCGAGCTTGTAGCCCCACTCGTGGGATTGCGGCGAGACTTCGTCGCGCACGGTGGAACTCATGGCGTGGCGGTTCACGAGCATCTGCGCGAGGGGCAGGTTGCTCAGGCAGCGCACGGTGGAGTTGCTGACATTGGCCGCGAGCGAGCCGCGTGGGTCGGTGTTCTTGAAGAGGTAGCTGACGGGATCGCTGACGAACATCTCATACCAGATGCCGATGCCCATGGGCGCGCCCTCCTCGGAATTGACCGGCTGGCTGCGCAGGTATTCCTGATCGAGACGCATGTCCAAAATGAACCGGCTGCCCAGCCAGTGAACGATGAACGCGCGCCAGCCCATGATATTCGGGAGGATGTGCAACCCGGGTTGGTCAATGATGCCGACGACCTTGCCGAAGAGCATGTACACGTAGCAGCGACGCTCCGGCACGATGACGTAGAAGCCGCATTGCCGGAAGAACCCGAGCGCGAGCGGGACGGCAATCAGGCAGCCAAAGAACGTCGCGCCCATGGCGATGAAAAAGAGATACATGGCGCTCATTTCCGTCCCTCCAGAAACACGTTGTGGGCCTGCTCGAAGAGACGGAGTCGGACGTTGCGCACGTAGGCGGTGAGCGCCCCGGCCCCGCTGCTCTTGAGCTGCGTGAGCTGTTCCGCCAAACGCAACAGTGGCTCGACTTCGGCCTGGGCCTTGAGCGTTTCGATTTCCACCGCACGCCGGGACTGCACAATCTTTTGGTCCGCGCCCGCCTGCGCCAGGCTGATGTCGGAGGAGACCTGGTTGTAAGCGGTGTTGATCGCGGCCAGCGCAGACTCGACCTCGGGTGGTGGATCGATGCCGGTAATGAGCGAGGCGTCGAGCACCATGCCGTAGCGCGCGGAGGAGGAGCGGCACTCCTTGTCCATGTGCTCGTTCAAATCGCGAAGATTCTTGCGGATGTCGTTGATGGAAATGCCCGCGACCATGGTGGCCTCGGGCGCGTCGTCGGGCTTGCCGGGCGCCTCGAAGTTCGCGATGCGCTCGCGCAGCACGGAGACGAAATAGGCCATGACATGCACGATGGGTTTCTTCACCCCGAAGAGGTAGGCGTAGAGATTGCGCTCGGAGACGCGGTAGCGAATCTGTCCGGTGAGTCCGGTGTTCAACTGATCTTTCGTGACCGCTTCGAGAATGGTGCCGCTGTAGTTCGCCGAGCCATCGTCCGGATCCACCGCCATGTTCAGCGTCTCGGTGGCAATGGAAACTTTGTGGACCTGCTCCCACGGCCATTTGAAATACGGCCCGCCCGGCATGATGACGCGCACCTGCGGGTAGGAGTAGCGCTCCTTCTCGTCGCCATTGAGCATCTCGGAGATGGGGTCGTCGAGGGTGGTCAGCTCGGCCACACGTTGGGCGCGACCGAAGCTGGTCTTCACCGCGCGCTCGTTCTGATTGACGGTGTAAAGTCCGGCGGCGAGATAGCGAAGGAGGAACCACGCCACGAACCCGAAGAAGCAGCCAGTGATGATAGACATACGTTGGGTGATGTTTGGCCGTAGCTAAAAGCATCGGGCGCGGATGCCAAGCGCAATCGCGGGGAAACTCGCGGTGGGTGTTCGCGCGGCGGTCCTTGTTCAATCCATTTTCACCGCCGAGGCGCAGAGAGGCAGAGAAGAATTTCCCCCTCTTCTCCCCTCTACTTCTCTGCTTTGAATGGCCCCATCACACCCACGGTTACGCCGTCTCCTGTTTCTCCCACGTGACTTTCCGCCGCTGGCGCATCGCTTCGATCTGGATGAGCACGTTCGCCAGCGTGATGCAGCCGCCACCGAGGAGCAGATGGGACGTGAGCGTTTCATTGGCGTAGTTGATGCCAGCGAACCTGGAAATCCAGCCGGGTAAAAACAGCACGAGGCACGAGGTGACGAGCGGCTCCACGCAGTAAATCAAACCCGCCTCCGTGGCCGTGACGTGCGGCTGCCAGACGTTCATAAGAGTGTACGAGCCGAGCGTGCAAAGGAGCGTGAGCGCGCCCACCAGCCATAGCACCTCGCTGGAGTAATACGCCTGCACGAAGGCCGACGCCGACGGCGCAGTGAACATCGCCACCGGCGCGACCAGCAGCGCCGTGGACACGAACATCACGACCGTGAAATGGCTGACGCGGTTCGGCGCGTAACGCGGACGTTCCAGCCAGAGAATTTGCGCGGCGAAGAACACCGTCGAGAGCAGCGTCTCGGCCTCGCCCCGGCCCAGCTTGAATTCATGCCAGTCGAACCGTGCCAGAATGGCCACGCCCGTCAGCACGAGCATGGAACTGACGAGCACAGTGATCTTCGGCGCGGCGCGGTGACGCCACGCCACCCAGAGCGGAATGAGCAGACAATAAAACTGGGTGAGGAAAGCCGACGTGGACGCCGGCGTGTGGGCCAGCCCATCCATCTGCAACAGGATGCCCACGCCGCCAAAGAAGCCGAGGCCCAAGCCTTGTGCGAGTTCCAGCCGCGTCAGATGCCGCAGCGTGCGCACGCAAAAAAGCGCGACGATGATTCCCGCCACGCCGAAGCGGACTCCTGCCGTTAAGGCTGCGAAGAAGATGCTCGGCGCTTCCGGCACGAGCCTTTCCTGGAGCAGCCAGATGGATTTAATGAAGGGAAAACTCAGTCCCCAAAAGCCCGTGGCGATGAAGAGCCAGACGCAGGCCCGCGCGTGTTTGGGGCTGGGCACAACAGTTTAGTCGCCGCGACCCAGTTGGAGAAAATATCGGTCGCGCGAAGGTGCGAAGGGCGCGAAGAAATTAGAAGAACGACGTGGGAGAATTTCGATCAACCGACGATGGGTCGGACGAACAGAGAACCAACTCTTCTCTCTTCGCGCCCTTCGCGCCTTCGCGCGACCTAAGTTAAATCTCAAAAGCATGATTCCTGCTCAGAGGGTCGGCGGCGGCGGCGACGGCGATACAGTCAGCGCGGTCAGGGCCGCGAGGGCTGCGGCGCTTTCCGCGTGGCGCTTGCTCTTGCCCATGCCGCGAGCCAGCTCGCGGCCCGCGTGGAAAACGGCGCACTCGAAATTTCGGTCGTGGTCCGGCCCGTTCGCCGAAGTAATGACGTAGCGTGGCGCTTCGTTGGAATTGGCCTGCACCTTCTCCTGCAATTCGCCCTTGGGATTGCTCAGGTTGGGCAACGCCATGAATTCGCCAAAATCATCACGGAAACAACGCAGCAGAAAAACCCGCGCCGCCTCAATGCCGCCATCAAGATAAATCGCGCCCGTCACCGCCTCAAAGGCATCGGCCAGCGCGGAGGTGCGCTCGGGTCCGCCGTGGGCCAGCTCGCCCTTGCTCATGATGAGAAATTCCCCGACGCCCAGCCGGCGGCTCTGCTCCGCGAGTGAATGGGTGTTCACAAGCTGCGCGCGCCCCTTGGTCAGCGAGCCTTCGCCCACGTCCGGGAACCGCGCATACAACTCGTCGCTCAA
>JAYVWQ010000178.1:0-1741 GCA_043785945.1 Akkermansia sp. | reverse complement strand
GGTCTTGTGCGTCGTCGTGGTGACGAAGTCGGCGAAGGGCACGGGGCTGGGATGTTCGCCCGCCGCCACGAGGCCGGCGATGTGCGCGATGTCCGCGAGCATGAGCGCGCCGACTTCCTGGGCGATCTCGCTCATGCGCTGGAAGTCGATGATGCGGGAGTAGGCGCTGGCCCCGACGGTGATCATTTTCGGGCGGTGTTCGCGCGCCATCTGGGCGAGCATGTCGTAGTCGATCAACTCATCGTCCTTGCGCACGCCGTAGTGGACGATCTCGAAAAACTTGCCGGAGAAATTCGCCTTGTTGCCGTGCGTGAGATGGCCGCCGTGGCTCAGGTCCATCGTGAGCAGCTTGTCGCCCGGCTTGAGCATGGAGAAATAGACGGCCATGTTCGCGCCGCTGCCGGAGTGAGGCTGGACGTTGGCGTGTTCGGCGCCGAAGAGTTGCTTGGCGCGGTCGATGGCGAGCTGTTCCACGACATCGACGTTTTCGCAGCCGCCATACCAGCGCTTCTTCGGATAGCCCTCGGCGTATTTGTTGGTGAGCACGGAGCCTTGCGCCTCCATGACGGCGGGGCTGGTGAAGTTCTCGCTGGCGATCAGCTCGATGTTTTCCTGCTGGCGCTGTTTCTCCAGCAGAATGGTGTCGGCGATTTCGGGATCAATGGTGCGGAGGCGAAGTTCCTTGGGCGCGAAAGCTGATTCGATCTTGTTCACGCGCCGCTCGTGGCGTCCGCCCTCGAACTTGGCCGTGATGAACGCATCGACCATGCGCCGGGCCATGTCGGCGTCGGTGTGCTTGGCCCCGATGCAGAGCACGTTGGCGTCGTTGTGGGCGCGGGCCTGGGCGGCCATTTCGTCGTCGAAGACGAGCGCGGCGCGAATGCCGGGAATCTTGTTCGCCGTCATGCTCATGCCCACGCCGCTGGTGCAGATAAGGATGCCGAACTCGTTCTTGCTGTCCGCCACCGCCGAGCCGACGAGGTGCGCGAAGTCCGGGTAATCAGTCGCTTCCTTTGAGGTCGTGCCGTAGTCCACCACGATCCAGCCCTTCGATTGCAGGTGCGCCTTCACCGTCTGCTTCAATTCAAAGCCGCCGTGGTCCGCGCCGATGGCGATGGTCTGCTTGGCGGAGTCGGTGGTGCCGGTGGCGGGTGAAGTTTGATCGATGAATTTCAACATAGAGGCGATTCCCTGTTCAATCTGGTCCCGGCAGTTGCAATAGACTTCATACGACCCGCCGATGGGATCGCTGATGTCGTTCTCGTAGGCGTCGAGCGTGTCGTCGAATTCGCGCAGTAGGAAAGTTTTTTCTGCCGCCTGCGGATAGAGCAACAGGATGGCGTCCACATGACTGTGGGTCATCCCAAAGATGTAGTCGGCCTGCGCGACCGCCGCCGCCGTGAGGTGCTGGCTGCGATGCGCGCTGATGTCCAGGCCGATGGCGCGCAGGGCGCGCACCGCGTGGTCGCTGGCCCGCTGTCCGTCCACCGCGCCGACGCCGGCTGAGATGACGCGGAAGCTGCCGCGCCCGCGCATGGCGTGCTTGAACAGGCCCTCAGCCATGGGGCTGCGGCAGATGTTTCCGGTGCAGACGAACAAGATGGTCTTCATTCCAGCCATGAGCGGTCAGTGTTCAACACGGGGGCAAAAAATCCAGCGTGAATTCAGGAGCGCCGCACGATGGCGAGGGCCTTGAGCAAATCAATGGCGCGGGCCAGCGCCGGATCGGCGACGACGCGGA
>JAYVWQ010000177.1:0-2974 GCA_043785945.1 Akkermansia sp. | reverse complement strand
CCATCGACGGTGAAGGGAAACACGCCGCGCTCGCCGACATTGGGAATCTGCCGGACCAGGGAATCGTCCTGGGTGTGGAAGACCCAAAGATTGGTCTCGGTGCCGAGGTAGGCGAACTGTCCGTCGAGGCTGGCGATGCTGTTGTGGGCGCCGACGCCGACGGACCGGCGCTGGAGCAGGGCGCCGTTTTCCGCGTTCACGATGAGGAAGCCGCTGTTCGTCGCCTTGAGCCACCAGCCGGTGGGCACGTAGAGTTTCTTTCCATCGGGCGTGATGCAGGCGCGGTCGCAGCCGCTGTCGTATTGTTTCTCCCAGAGAATTTTCTCCGACTCCAAGTCAAACGCACCGAGCCGCCGGTTGGTGGTGGAGTAATAGACCGCGTGCCGCCGCACGTTCCCGCAAAACCCGCGCAGCCCTTCCGGAAAGGGCAGGTCGATGCGGCGGACGAATTTGTGCCCGTCGTCGATGTCGAAAACCAGGATGCCCTTGCCGGAACCACCCTCCTGCGCGCCGTCCGGCGTGCCCAGGTAGAGGTAGCGGTGGAGTTTGGATTCCGCCGCCGTCGTGGAAAAAGCAAACGAAAGCAGGGCGAGGAGCAAAAGAATGGAATGATGCATGGGGGGAGTGTGAACCGGGACGGGCGGCGGTCAAGCCGCGCGTGGGGTGTGCTGCTGGTGCGAGCTGACCAGAGCCGTGGAGAATGTTTCAGAAACTCACGCGATAAAACTGAAAGGGCGGCGCGGTCACGAGCCGGTCGCCATCCAGTATCACACTCCGATGCCGTAGTTCCTGATTTTATTGTAGAGAGTCTGACGTCCGATGCCCAGGCGCTTGGCCGTCTCAAGTTTGTTGCCCCCCGTCTCCTTGAGCATCTGGATGATGGTGTTGCGCTCCATGGCTTCCATCAGGGTGAAGGTGCCGGGAGCGTCGGCCTGTTCGGTAACGGGAGCGGTCGGGCTGACCGCGAGATCGCCGATATCAATGACTTTTTCCTCGGCCATGAGCACGGCGCGCTGCACCTCGTTCTGAAGCTGGCGCACGTTGCCGGGCCATTCGCAGCGGCGCAGCAGTTCGGCGGCGGCGGGCGAAAATCCGGTGAGCACGCGATTGGCCTGGGCGGCGAAGCGTTTGAGGAAGGCCGTGGCCAGCGGCACGATGTCCTCGCGGCGCTCGCGCAGCGGGGGCAGATGCACCGAGATGGCGCTGACGCGGTAGAACAAATCCTCGCGCAGCTTGCCGTCCTTGATCGCGTCCTGGGGCGCGCGATTGGTCGCGGCCACGAGGCGGCAGTCGGTCTTGTAGCTGGTCTTGCCCCCGACGGGGCGCACTTCTTTTTCCTGGAGCACGCGGAGCAGCTTGCTTTGGGTGTCGATGGGCATCTCGGACAACTCGTCGAGCATGAGGGTGCCGCCTTCGGCCTGGCGGAAGAGTCCTTCTCGATCCGCCTGCGCGCCGGTGAAAGCTCCTTTGACGGAGCCGAAGAGTTCGCTCTCGATCAGTTCGCGCGGGAGGGCGGCGCAGTTGACCTTGATGAGCGGTCCCTTGCTGCGCGGGCTGAGGGAGTGGATGAGGTCGGCGATGACTTCCTTGCCCGTGCCGCTTTCGCCGGTGATGAGCACGGAGACATCGCTGGGCGCGACGCGCTCGATGGTGCGCACGATCTGCTTCATGGCCGGGCTTTGGAAAACGGGGGCGGCCCCGCCAGTCATGGTGGAGAGGGCACGGCGCAAGGCGCTGTTCGCTTCGTTAATGTCCTTGTGCTCAAGAGCGCGCTCGACCTGAAGTTTGAGCGTGCTGCCGTCAATCGGCTTTTGCTGGAAGTGGAAAGCGCCGCGCTTCGTGGCTTCGACCGCGACCTCTATGGAACCGTGTCCGGTGAGGACGATGACCTCGGCCTCAGGCCAACTTCTCTTGATCTGCGGGAGGAGAGAAAGTCCATCGGCGTCTGGCAGCTTTAGATCGAGCAGCACGACATCGGGAGGGTGTCCGGCATAGAAGCCCTTCAGCGCAGCAGCATCGGCGGCCTCAGTCACTTCGTAGCCAATGGCTTCGAGATACGTTTTGACGAATTCGCGGATGACTTCTTCGTCGTCCACGATCATGACTTTTGGCTTCATACTTTTTTGCCGACCTTCACTGCGGCACCAGCGCCGGCGCTGGCGCGGATGAAACTTTGGAACAGGCGCTTGTGCCCGGCATGTTCCGCCTGCAATCGCTCCGGGTGAAACTGCACGGCCAGGAAGTAAGGCAGCGATTGGGCCGCATCCGGTTTCAATTCCATGGCCTCAATCACCCCGTCGCTGCTCCGGGCCGTGACGACGAATGGCTCCGCCAAATCGCCCACGGACTGGTGATGCGAACTGTTCACCCCGAGTGTTTTGCGCTGCACGATATAGGCGAGCAGAGAGCCGCCCGTCAATTCCGCATCATGGACGATCTCGTTCTTGCGCTCCATCTGCCGGTGCTCGAGCGCGCCGGGAAGCTGGCTGGGAATGTCCACGAGAAGCGTGCCGCCGAAGGCCACGTTGAGCAGTTGCAGTCCGCGACAGATGGCGAAGAGCGGCTTGCGCTGGCGGAACACTTCTTCAATGAGCATCAACTCGAAGAGATCACGCTCCGGCTCGGTCTCGGAAACAGTTTCTTGCAGCGCGGCGGGAAGATTCTTCGCGTAGAGGGTGGTCTGCAAATCATCGCCGCCCGTCAGCATCACGCCGTCGCAGCGCGCCACGGCCTCGGCGATGAGGGGCCGGGCCGGCAGCACCGGCAAAATCCACGGCAGCCCGCCGGCGGACGCGACCGCGAGGCTGTACTGGTTGGAGAGGCTGATGGTGTGGTCCTCGAACTCCACGCCGCGTTTCTGCGTGCTGGGGGAGATGTAATCAGCGGTGGGTTCATCGGGGAAGGGTTGCAGGTTAAAAGTTGAAAGTTGAAGGCTTGTCGCTGGCCAGAATCACGCGCGCCCACCTGCCACCTG
>JAYVWQ010000176.1:0-3750 GCA_043785945.1 Akkermansia sp. | reverse complement strand
CCCGTCACCGGCATCAGGCGGATGTTCATGCCGATGTTGATGAAGATGTGGCTGAACAGGAGCGTGACCACGCCCACGGCCAGCAGCTTGCCCAGCCGGTCGCGGGCCTGGCCGGCCATGCGGATGCCGGTGAACAGGACCACCGCGTAAAGCCCGATCACGAGCAGGCTGCCCAGGAAGCCCTCCTCCTCGGCGATGACGGAGAAAATGAAATCCGTGGGAGCCGCGCCCGGCGGCAGAAAACCCAGCGCGGTCTGGTTGCCCTCGCGCCAGCCCTTGCCAGTGAAGCTGCCGGACCCGACGGAAATCAAAGCCTGACGCCCTTGATATGACTTCTGATCCTGCCGCTGGCGGGCCTGCTTCTTCGCTTCTTCGGAGGCATTGGCGGGAGCGAAATCTTTGCCGAAATAAACAAGCAGGCGCTCGCGTTGATACTCCTCCAACTTGATCTGCCAGCCCGGCGGCGCGAACAGAATATCCACGAGGAAGAGCGCTGCCAGCACGCCCACGAGACTTAAAAGTCGGACCAAGAAACGGCGCGGCACCCCCGCGACAAACATCATGGCCAATCCGGGCGGCAGCAGCACGAGGGCGGAGCCTAGGTCCGGCTCCTTCATGATGAGCACGAAGGGCAGCGCGAGCAGACCGAGCGCCTTCCAAAAATTCGTGGTCAGGCGCAGTTCATCGGGCGGGCGGCTCAGGAAATTTCCGAAGGCCAGGATGAAGGCGATCTTGGCGAACTCCGACGGTTGCAATTTGAACGGGCCGAAGGAGAACCAGCGGCGCGCGCCGCCCACCACCGAGCCGACGTGCGGGATGAGCACCAACACCAGCGCGAGGATGGTCAGCCAGTAGGCCACGACGGAGAAGCGGGCCAGCGTGTGGTAATCCACCAGGCAGACGAGCACGGCCGCCACGACGCCCAGCCCGCACCAGACGGCCTGCATGAAAAACCGCTCGCTATACCAGGGAATGCTGTTGTCCTGATAGGCCAGCGTCGCGCTGTAGATGAAGAGCACGCCCATCACCATCAGCCCGAGCAGGGCGGCGAGTTGCAGCCAGTCGAGGCGCGACTGGCGTTCGGGTTGAGTGAAGGAAGAAGTGAACATTTTATTTTCGCACCACGGCGTCCTTGCGCGCGGCCGGCTGTTTTTGTTCCCAGTACTTCAACTGTTCGTAAATCTTACGGGCCACCGGAGCGCAGGTGCCGCCGCCGGACGAACCGTGATCCACCATTACGACCACGGCGTAGCGTGGGTCCTCAAACGGGGCAAACGACGCGAACCAGACGGTGTAATGGTCGAGCTTCGTGCCCTTGAAGACCTGAGCCGTGCCGGTCTTGCCACAGACGCGGAAGCCCGGCACACGCGCTGCCGCCCCGGTGCCGTCGGCGTCCTCCGTGTCAGCGAGCATGGCCTCGTGAATGGTGTGGAGCGTGCGCGGGCTGACCGGCAGTTGGTTGTGCAGGCGCGGCTGGATCGAGGCGTGTTTCGCGGGATCGACGATTTCGTCCTGGGGCTGCACGGCGGCGACCAGTTGCGGGTAAAGAACTTTTCCACCATTCGCGATGGCCCCCATCGCCACGGCCATCTGGAGCGGCGTGACCCGGACCTCGCCCTGGCCCATCGAGAGGTTGGCTGTATCGCCGCCCTGCCACGGACCGCGATTGGCTTTCCACCATTCGCGCGTCGGGAGCAGCCCGCGACTGTCTTGAGCGAGCGGCAGTCCGGTGCGTTCGCCAAAGCCCAGACGCTGCGCCATGGCGATGATCTTTTCTGGTCCGACCTTCAGCCCGCTGTCGATGAAGTAGCAGTTGCTGGATCGTTTGAAGGCGCGCTTGAAGTTGAAGTCGCCCCCCCCCGCCGGGTCTTTGATGCCCCGCCCGAACGGATAAATGCCAGGGCTGGCGTAAATGGCTTCCGGGTCCAGCGTGCCCGCTTCCAGTGCGGCGAGGGCCACGATGGTTTTGAAAGTTGAGCCGGGCGCATAACCTTCAAAGATGGCGCGGTTCAACATGGGGGTGGTGTTGGTGTTGTTGTAATCGTCCCAATTTTCCTGGGTGATGCCGGGGATGAACTTGTTTGGATCAAAGGTCGGCGCGGAAGCGAGGGCGAGCACTTCCCCGGTCCGCACGTCCAGCACTACGGCAGCTCCGCGCACCGGTCCAGAGACGGGGGCCGAAGCCAGCGCCTGTTCCGTCGCACGCTGGAGTTCCACATCAATGGTCAGGGTCACGTTCTGCCCTGCTTCGACGGCGGCCCACACGGATTCGCTCTGGCGGTAGCCGAGGTTGTTCACGAGCACGGACTTGCCGCCGGCTTTGCCGCGCAACTCTTCGTCCAAGGATCGCTCCAAGCTGGACGCGCCGCGAAAATCCGGCAGGCGGTAGCTGTAATCAGACACCTCGCCATCCACCGATTCGTTGTCGCGCTGGAGGTAGCCGAGCAGGTGGGCGGCGAGTGAACCGTGCGGATACAGGCGCGTGGGCTGAATATCCATTTCCAGACCGGGCAGGCTCAAAGCGCGCTCTTGCAGCCGCGCCACCTGCATGGGATTGAGGTCCACCGCCACGGGCAGAGGCAGCGCGCGCCGCTGGTCGTAGTGCTGGTGAAATTTCTTTTCATCAATGATGAGCGGCTGCCCCATCACGACACCGAGTTGATGAACGATGTTGCTCGTGACGGCGTAGCGCGCCCCGAGTTCCAGGCGGAGCCGTTCGGCCTTATCCAGGCTGCCCAGCTCCACGAGGGAGGGGCGGTAGCCGAACCACGAGAGGAATTTTTCCAGCCCGTTCGGCGGGCGGCTCGTGGCCTTGGCCTGGCGGGCCGCCGTCACACTGGCTCGGAAGTGCTGTCGCACGCGGTCGCGCCAGGCGCGGTCGCCGAGGAAGAGGTTCATGTTGTAACTGGGGCGATTTTCTGCGAGCGCGACGCCCTGGCGGTCGAGGATTTTTCCGCGCGGCGCGGGCACGCGCACGGTGCGGTAGGACTGGTTGCGCTGCTCCTCGCCGTAATGCCGCGAACGCACCACCTGCACCCACCACAACCCGCCCAGCAGCACGGCCAGCCCCGTCGCGATGCTCCAGGAGAGCAGGCGCAGGGGCCGGTCGGCTTTTTGGAGTTGGTCGAAGATGAGCATCTTAAAAATGTCGAATGAGGAATGACGAATGACGAGACGACGGCCTCGGCGTCGGCGCGAATTGCGCCCGGGTAACCGTGTCCATTCGACATTCGTGCTTCGTCATTACTTTCTTCCCCTCGCAATTTCCCGGTCCGCCCGGAAGCTCGATTCCACCACGCGCTCGTAGCCGAGCGTGCGCTGGACGGCGTCAAACAGTTTGAAATAGACCGGCACCAGCAGGCCGCCGAGCAGCGTCATGATGAACCATTGCCAGATAAAGCCGGGGCCGATGAGCGGGTCGCCGCCCGTGGAAAAAATCAGGATGAGCACGACCAGCGGAGTGGCCCCGCTGGCCGCAAAGCCGAGGATCAGTTGCGCATAGGTTTGGTCGCGCAGAATGAGTTGGTGGAATTGCCGCACCATGAAACCGATGGCGAACAGCGGCAGAATCGAAACGCCCAGTGGATTGGCCGAGAGCGAGTCGAAGCACAGTCCGCCCAGCACGGCTACCAGCGTCACGGTCGTGAACCCTGCGCTCAGGCTGGCGTAAATTATTAGGCCGGGCAGCAAATCCACTTGCGTGCCAAGCAGCCGCCGCAGCGGGCCGAAGGACGCCTCGGCAAAGACCGC
>JAYVWQ010000175.1:0-7576 GCA_043785945.1 Akkermansia sp. | reverse complement strand
CGGGGCGACCTCGGCTTTGGTCTGCGCGGAGCTTTCGGAGTAAAACGTCTTCAGTCCGGTGGTAATGACCTTCTGTTGCATCTCCTCGCTCATCGGTTCGCGCTCGGGGCGTCCGTCCGGCGCGTCGCCTTTCTCGCGGTCGGAGCGCATCCGGGCGATGGCGTTGGTGATGGCGCTGCGGCGCTTGTCCTCGGGCAACTGCTCGAAGGCCGTGAGCATCTGCTTCACGCCGCTGGGCATGGTGCGCTCCACCAGTTCGCCCTTCTCCGCCTCGGTCATCTGCTTCCAGACGCGGTCCCATTCCTGATCCGCGCGGGCATTGCGGCGGTCGTCGCGCGGCATGGTGTTCAACTTGTCGGCGAGCTGCTGCAACTTCTTAGCCCGCGCCGCTGCGTCCAGTCTGGCTAAATCCAACTCATGCAAATGGGCGATGAGTTTCTCCGGCGTCATGCGCGCACTGGCCGCGAGGCGCATCCCGGCCCAGGCCAGCAGCCAGACGCCCACCACGGCGAAGGCCGCGAGCACGAGGGGCTTGTAACGTGGATTCATCGGCCCGGAGCGTAACGAAAGCGGCAGGCAGCGCAAGCGGCGGGCGCGGCGGCCGATGGAACCGGGGAAGATGGTTTTCAAGCCCGCCCGATGTCAGGTGCCGGTCATGACAAACTGGAGACGCGTTTTAAGCTCCGCGACAGTAAGCGGCGGAGAAGTTTGGTGAAGCATGGCATGGCAGTTGGGGCAGACGGGAATCAAGTCTCGCTTTGGGTCAACAGCGTAACCGGTGCGAACGTGACTGAGTGGTATCGTATGATGAACGTGGATAAAGCCACTGCCCAACTCACCGTAGCTCACACCAAAATCGAAGCCACATACTCGACAAGCAGTGCCAAAGTGAGCGAGGCAGGCCCGTCGAGCTGTGACATCACGCTCATAGGCATTGACCGTGATGCGCCGCAATGCGCCCTCCCAAAAGCGCTCGGCAGTGGGAACCTCGTCAGCAAGGACAATGGGCGAGTAACCACGCTGGGTGAGAAAAGAACGCCAAAGTTCCTCAAGTTGCGCAGCGGCATCGGGAGGAATCGTAATGCCGCTGGACTGCGTCTCCCAGTGAACTTCAGCGAGTGCGCCCGAATCGAGGCTGGAACGTGGCAGAATCGGTTCTTGATCTGGGTGGAGCAAAATATCGAAGCGAACGGAGACGTAGAGTGCTGAACGCCCGCTCTCAGAAAAGTGCGCGCCAAGGAATGGCTCCTCAGAGGTAACAACACCTGATGCCATGATGCCGCGAGGCTCGCCCCCTTGCCGCAATAGAAAGACACGGTCGCCAGCACGAAGACGCTTACTGCGTCCGCAACTCCATCGGTTATCGAGGAAGCCATGCTTACAACATTGAGCGTGGTCGGCGTTGAGCGTATCCCACCGCCACTTGTTCGGGTTCCAAGTTAGGAGGAAGGTTTGCATCCGCGCTCATTCAGACTGGCTACGCCGTTGTTGGCAAGCCACGGTTTGACGGACTCAGTAACGCGCTCACGCTGCCCGTCTTTACGGCTGAATTCCTCTCTTCCGCACCAAATCCCACATTTTCCGACCATCTTTGAGCAATTCCCCACCACCACCCGTCTGACCTGCGGCTCGCTGATCGGTTCCTCCAGTTAGAATGTAGCCGTGTGAATAACTTCCCACTAGATGTGGTGGGTTTCGGCTTTACACGGACAAGAAGAACACTATTTGTAGGAACCGTCATGTATCTCAAGAACCTCACGATGTTCGGCTTCAAGTCGTTTGCCGACAAGACCTCACTCAATTTCCAACCCGGGGTGGCCGCCATCGTCGGCCCCAATGGGTGTGGTAAGTCCAATGTCTCCGACGCCATTAGATGGGTACTGGGCGAACAATCCGCCAAAGCCCTGCGCGGCGGCGAGATGGCGGATGTCATTTTCAACGGCACCGACAGCCGCAAGCCCATCGGCATGGCCGAGGTTTCCCTGACCATTGGCGGCGTGGATGAGGAACACCTGCGGGCCGCCGGGGTCGAGCTGTCGTACAGCGAAGTAACGGTGACGCGCCGCGTCTTCCGCGACGGGGGCAGCGAGTATTTTATCAACAAGACGCCCTGCCGGTTGAAGGACATTCAGCACTTCTTCATGGGCACGGGCATGGGCAAGACGAGTTACTCGATCATGGCCCAGGGCAACATCACGCAGATTCTTTCCAGCAAGCCCGACGACCGGCGGATGATTTTTGAGGAAGCGGCGGGCATCACCAAGTTCAAGTCGCAGAAGAAAGAGGCGCTGCGGAAGCTGGAATACACGGAGCAAAACCTGCTGCGCATCCAGGACCTCATCCGCGAAGTGAAGCGGCAGATTGGTTCGCTCCAGCGGCAGGCCAGCAAGGCGCGCCGTTACAAACAAATCGCCGACGAACTGCGCCATCTCGAAACGCAACTGGCGCGGCATCAGTTCGACGTGTTGGTGGCGGAAATCACCGAGCGCACCACCACGGCGGAACGGCTGCGCGTGGACATGGAGGTTTGTTCCGAAAGTCTGCTGCGGGCCGAGGATGAAATTCTGCAACTGCGCGCGCGCCTCTCCGAACTGGAAGAGCAAATCGCCGCCTCGCAGCAAAAGGGCATGGAGCTTAAAGGCCAGACCGACCGCCACGAGAGCCGCATTCATTTCAACGAGGAACGTCTGCGCGAGATCGAACAGCAGAATGGCCGCGCCTGGCATGACATCACCGAAGCCGAAGAACGCGGGCGCGTGGCCAGCGAGGAACTGACGGCCGTGACCGAACGCCTGACCGTGGCAAATGCCGCGCTGGCGCAGCATCGCGCCGCGCTGGAACTCAAGCGCGACGCCCTGCATCGCGTGGAGCAGGAGTTGATCTCCAAGCAGGACGCCATGCGCCGCGCGCAGTCGGACGCCTTCGCCGCCGCGCAGCAACTCACCAAGGTGCGCAACGAAATCAACGCCCTCGACATGCAGAAGCAGGGCAACGTGGTGCGTCTGGAGAAACTTTCGTCGGAGAAAATCCAGCTCGAAGAGGAACGCACCCGGCTCGAAGCGCGTTTGCAGGAGTTCGCCGCCCACGTCGAGACGGAGAAGCTCAACGTGCTGACCAGCCGGGGCACGGTCGAGGAACGGCAGGCCCGCTTGCGCGAGATTCAACAGGAGCTGAACCGCATCGGCCAGGAACTGGACAACGTGGTGCGCCAGCAGGCCGAGAAGCGTTCGCGCCTGAACGTGCTCGAACAGTTGCAGGATTCGCACGAGGGCTTCAGCGCCGGGGCCGTCGCCGCGCTCAAGCGCTCGCAGTCGGTGCTCGGTTCGCTGGCGGACAAAATTCGCGTGCCGGACGAATACATCACGGCGGTGGAATCCGCCCTCGGCCACAACCTGCAACTGGTGCTGACCGAGCAACCGGAAGCCGCGCAGGAAATCCTCGCCAGTCTCGCGAGTAACAAACAAGGCCGCGCGAGCATCGCGTCGCTCGCCCTCCAACGTGCCCCCGGCGTCTCGCCGGGTTCCGAGTCATCGTTTGGCACCTCCGCCCTCAGCGTCGTCGAGGCCGATGAATCCGTCCGCCCGCTCATCGCCGCCTTGCTCGGTCAGACGCTCATCGTCGCCGACCTCGCTGCTGCGACCGCCGCGTGGCGCGAGTCCGACGGGGGATTTGATTTCGTGACCAGCGCGGGCGAATTGCTCAACCGCCACGGCATCTATACCGGCGGCCAGGTCAACAGCAACAGCAACGGCAAGGCCCCGTCTTCCATTCTCGGGCGCAAAAATCAAATCAAGGAACTCCAGACCCAGCTCGCCGTCTTGCAGGAACAGGTGACGGAAATCAGCCGCAGCAAGGGCGTGCTGCAAGGCGAGCAGACCACGCTGCAAGCCAGCCTCCAGCAGGCGCAGACCGAATTGCGCGCGCAGGAAGTCGCCATTGCCACGCACGAAGGCGAGTTCAAGGCGCTGCAAAATTCCCAGCGCGTGCTGCACCAGAAGATCGACACGGTCGTTTACGAAATCCAAAGCCTCGCCGCGCAGGAGCAGGAAGGGAACGCCAAGCGCGCCGCCCTCGCCGAGCAAGTGACCGCGAGCGAAGTGCGCGAGCAAGCTGCCCAGGAACTCGTCACCCAACTCGGCACCGGACTCGACGAACTCCGCCAGCACCGCGACACGGCGACCGCCGCGCTCACCGAAACGAAAATTTCGCTCGCGACGGAGGAACAACTGGTCGCGTCCTTCGCCAAGCAGCGCGGGCCGCTGGAGCAGCGCATCCGCGAACTGACCGTGCTGGCCGAGCAGCGCCGCAACGAGATCGGTTCCTTCATCAAGCGCAAGGAGCAGGCCGACGCGGAGATGACTGATTCACGCCAGCAGATTGAACGCCTCCAGCACGAGCGCGAAATCGTCAGTGCCCAGACCGCGCGGCTCGCAGCGCAGAAGAGCGAAATTGATACTGACGTGGCCACCCGCGAGGAAGGTCTTCGCGGTCAGCGCGGTCGCATGACTTCCTTGCAGCAGCAGCGCGGCTCCGTCGATGTGGAACTGGCGCAGAAAAACATGAGCGTGCAGAACCTGCGCGAGCGCATTCAGCACAAGTATCTCATCCACCTCGACGACATCCGCAGCGAGTGCATCACCATCACCTACGCCGACGAGGGTCAGCCGAAAGTGGAGACGCTCACGCCCGAGCAGATGGCCGAGACGGGCGCGGGCACGGATTGGGAGATGGCGGCGGAACAGGTCAACGCCATGCAGAAGCGTCTCGACGACATGGGCCCGGTCAACCTCGTAGCCATCGACGAGTACGAAGAAACGGAGCAGCGCCACACCTTCCTCAGCACCCAATACGACGACTTGGTGAAGGCCAAGAGCGAGCTGTCCGAGGTGATCAATCGCATCAACCTCCAGACCAAGGAGATGTTCATGCAGACCTTCATTCAGATCAGAGACAACTTCCGCAACATGTTCATCGAGGTCTTCGGTGGCGGCAAAGCCGACCTCATCCTCACGGACGAGAACGACGTGCTCGAATCCGGCATCGACATCGTGGCCCGCCCGCCCGGCAAGCAACTCCAGAGCATCAGCCTGCTCTCCGGCGGCGAGCAGACCATGACCGCCGTGGCCCTGCTCTTCTCGATTTACCAGGTGAAGCCCAGCCCGTTCTGCGTGCTGGACGAGTTGGACGCGCCGCTCGACGAATCGAACATTAACCGTTTCATCCGCGTGCTCCAGCGCTTCATCGAGCACTCGCAGTTCATCATCATCACGCACAACAAGCGCACCATCGGCATGGCCGACGTGCTCTACGGCGTGACCATGCAGGAGCACGGCATCAGCAAAATCGTGAGCGTGAAGTTCCACAAGATCACCGAACCGGCCACCACCACCACCACTTCCGCGCCGATGACCCTGCTCGTGCCGCCGCCCCCCGGATCGACGGTGGATCAAATGGAAGATGCGCCGCACACCCGCGAAGAGACGCTCGAAGTCGCGCCGCAGTAGAATTCCCGATCTGTTGGTTGGACTGACACCCGTGCGGAGAAGCCTTCGCCCGGGTGTTTTCTTTTCCCGATTCCACGACGAGGCGAAGTCATTTTCACTCCAATGATGCCACGGTGAGAAAGGTGGGGAACGCAGGTTGTCGATCACATGCGTGGAGCCAAGCCGGAACGAGGCAGTGAGAGAAGCAGAGGATGTCTCGCGAAGCAGATGAAGGGCAAAGAACGGGAGGAAAATAACGGAATCTGCTCCCCTACTGTTTGAACAGGTAGATTCCACCGAATCAGCGGCCGCTGCCTTCCTCCCGGCGCGCGCTTCAGTCGAGTTCTAGCTGCATGGTTCCGGCGGAGTACGGAATTGATTCTGCAACATGGGGCACAAGCCTGATTGGGACTCGGTGAATCGCAGAGCGCGGGAGTTTGGCACCCTCCCGCCGGACCGTTCAGTCCTGAAGGATGTGGCAGTTGTAGCCGTTGGGATTCTTGATCAGATACTTCTGATGATAATCTTCGCCCGGCCAGAACTCGCTCGCCTTGGTGATTTCCGTGACCACAGGTTTCTTGAACTTCCCAGATTTGTTCACACGCTCCTTGACCTGTTCGGCCGTCAGTTTTTGCGCGTCCGTGGTGTAGAAGATGGCGGAGCGATACTGCGTGCCCACGTCGTTGTGCTGGCGGTTCAGGGTCGTGGCGTCGTGCATGCGGAAGAAATAACCGAGCACCGCCTCGTAGGTGATCTTGCTCGGATCAAAAACAATCTTCACCGCCTCGGCGTGACCGGTGATGCCGGTGCAGACGAGCTTGTAAGTGGGATTCGGAACGGTGCCGCCGATGTAACCAACCTTGGTGTCGATGACGCCGGGAATCTTGCGCAGGATTTCCTCCATGCCCCAGAAGCAGCCGCCCGCGAGGAGAGCGGTTTCGCGGGAAGCGTCCGTCGGTGTGGTGGATTTGAGTGCGGCAGTTTTTTCATCCATACGAGGTGTGGAGTTGGGAGCGTTTGATTTGATGGCCGAGGGGGCGACTTGCGCCGAAACACTGACAGCCAGAAAGGCCAGCGCAGCTAGCAGCGGTTGAATCACATTTTGCACGCCCCTGATATAACACAAAGGCTGCGCTTGGGAATGGGACAAAATGGGCGGCGAAAAATGGGGCCGCTTACGGCCAGCGCGCGCGCTGCGCCGGGAGCCATCGGTCGAGCAGATCGCGACCGTTCAACACCTTCTCCACCAAGTCCACCGGCACGTAGTAGTACTGGTTGGAAGCCTCGAAGCCGATCCGCGCATCGGCGCACTGCACAGCGTGGAGCTGTTGCGCCAGACGGATCTCGCTCTGCAACAGACGTTCCAGTTCCGTCAGCAGCGGTGCCGCCTCGGCGCGGGTCGCAACTTTGGCCAGGGCATCGCGCGCAACGACGAAGCGCGATTGATTGACCACGCTGCGGAAGTGCAGTTTACACGCCGAGGCCACACTTAGTTCGCTCACGAGCGCGCGGTCTGCGCCCCTGACCGGATGCGCGGGCAGAGCTTGGCGCAGGGCGGCGACGCCGGACCCGAAGCCTTCGGCCACTTTCTCAAACTGCGCGATGAACGTGGGCGTCGGATAAATCGCGCGCCAGGCCACCAGATCATCGTAGGGAAAACCCACCATCGTGGCCTGGTAGCCGGATGGTTGGGCGAAGAGCAGATTCGCGGGGCCGAGTTGTTGCGGCCCGGAATAGGCCAGGCCGATGTGATAAGGAAACTCCGAGAAGGCCGCGCTGAACTGATGCCACGCGCCCAGCACCGTCGCGGCGTGCGGACCGAACCGCCGCGTCGCGACTTCGCGCAGCGCCTCGCTCGTGGAGTCGGTGGCGCCGGGGCGGAGCAGCGTTTTGACGATCTCGAGATTCGGGGAAGGATGGCCGCCGAGCGTCCAGCCGAGCATCACGTCTTCCACGCCGGCGGCGCGCAGATTAGCGGCGTGCTGCGCCACATTTTCCAGCGCCGGGATGTAAGGCACGGCGGAGAGTTCCCATGAGACATTGGCCTGAATCTTGGCGATGACGCGCAGGCCGCGCTGGCGGGCCAGTTGCCA
>JAYVWQ010000174.1:0-11509 GCA_043785945.1 Akkermansia sp. | reverse complement strand
CCGACAGCACCATCCGGCTGGTCAATCTCACCGGCACCGTGCTCGTCGGCCTCGAGCGCGCGCGGTTGGTGGGCCGATCCTTTGCCGGGCTGCTGGTCGCGGAACGGCGTTCCGAGTTTCAATCCTTTCTCAAGCAGGTCTTTGCGGGCCGGACCCATCTCTCGCGGGATTTCGAGCTGCTGCGCCCCGGCCAGCCGCCTTGCGCCGTGAACATCGAGGCCCAGCGCCTGCCCGACGGGCAGGAGTGCCGCGCTGTGATCGTGGACATCACCGCGCGCAAACAGGCCGAGGAGAAAGTGCAGGAGAGCGAGGAGCGTTTCCGCGTCATGGCCAACGCGATGCCGCAACTGGCGTGGATCGCCCGACCCGACGGCCACATCTTCTGGTACAACCATCGCTGGTATGACTACACCGGCACCACCCCGAAACAGATGGAGGGTTGGGGCTGGCAAAGCGTCCACGACGCGGTCGAACTGCCGAAGGTTCTGAAGCGCTGGAAAGCGTCACTCGCGACCGGGGAGACCTTCGACATGACTTTCCCGCTGCGGGGTGCCGACGGCGTCTTCCGACCCTTTCTGACCCGGGTGATCCCGCTGAAGAACGCGGACGGCCGGGTGGTGCAGTGGTTCGGGACGAATACGGACGTCACGGAACAGAAGCTCGCCGAGGACAAGGTGCGCGTCTCGGAGGTGCGCTACCGCCGGCTCTTTGAAGCGGCGCACGACGGGGTGCTCATCCTCGATCCCGGCACGCGCAAAATCACCGAGGCCAACCCGTTCATGACCAAGCTGCTGGGCTACAAACACGATCAGTTGGTCGGGAAGGAGCTGTTTGAGATCGGCCTGCTCAAGGATGAGGACGCGAGCCAGGAGATGTTCCAGAAACTGAAGCGGGAGCACGAAGTCCGCTACGAAGACCTGCCGCTCGAAAACCAGAAGGGGCGGCATCAGGAAGTGGAAGTGGTGGCCAATCTTTATCAGGAGAACGGCCACGCCGTCATCCAGTGCAACATCCGCGACATCACCGAGCGCCGGCTGGCGGAGGAAGCCTTGCGCGAAGGTGAGGAACGCTATCGCAATTTGTTCAATTCGATGGACGAGGGCTATTGCACCATCGAGATGATTTTCGACAAACAAGGAAAGCCGGTTGATTACCGGTATCTGGAAATCAACCCTTCTTTCGAGAGACTGACCGGCCTGCACGGCGCGCTGGGAAAACGGGTCCGGGAATTCGTCCCGGATCTGGAGGAGCATTGGTTTGAAATGTACGGCCAGGTCGCCCGGACGGGCCAACCCATCCGGGTGGCCGACGAGGTGAAAGGGATGAACCGATGGTTCGACATCCATGCCTTTCGGATCGGCGGAAACGACAGCCGGAAAGTCGCCGTTTTTTTCCGCAACATCACGGAACGCAAACAGGCGGAGGAAGCCTTGCGCCAAAGCGAGGAGCGCTATCACACCTTGTTCACTTCGATTGATGAGGGCTTTTGCGTCGTCGAGATGATCTTCAACCGTCGCCAAAAGCCGGTGGACTACCGTTTTTTGGAGGTGAATCCGACCTTCGAGAAGCAGACCGGATTGATCAAAGCGACCGGGAAGCGGATGCGCGAACTCGTCCCCGAGATCGAAAGCCATTGGATTGAGATTTACGGTCAAGTCGCGCTGACCGGCGAATCCGTCCGCTTTGTGAACGAAGCGAAAGGGATGGGCGGCCGTTGGTTCGATGCCTATGCCTGCCGGGTCGGCGGCGCGGACAGCCGGAAAGTCGCCATCATTTTCAACGACATCACCGCGCGCAAAAACACGGAGCAGCAGCTCGCGGAAAAGGCCCGGCTCCTCGACCTGAGCCATGACGCCATCATCGTGCGGGATATGAAGGGCCACATCCGTTACTGGAATCATGGCGCGGAGGAGCTGTACGGCTGGTCGCGGAAAGAGGCGCTGGGAAAAATCAGCCACCGTCTGCTGCAAACCGAATTTCCGACGCCTTTGAAGATGATGATGGCGGAACTGCTCCGCACGGATCGCTGGATCGGCGAACTGGTGCATACCACCCGCGCGGGCCGGCGCATCACCGTGCTCGCGCGCAAGACGCTGGACCGGGACAGCCAAGGCCACCCGGTCGCGGTGTTGGAAAACATCAGCGACATCACCGCGCGCAAGCAGGCGGAGGAATCTTTGCGCACAAGCGAAGCGTTCAACCGCAGCGTGGTCGAAAGCAGCCCGGACTGCATCAAGGTGCTTGATCCCGCCGGGCGGCTGCTCTCCTTCCTCCACGGCGCGCAGGAACTGCTGGGCATTGATAACGTCCGGCCCTACTTGAACAAGTCATGGATCGGCTTCTGGGCGGGGCGGGATCGTCAGGCCGCGCGCCGGGCCGTGGCGGCGGCGGCGGCGGGACGGGAGGGCAACTTCGTCGGCTTTTTCCGCACGCCGCGCGGTGAACCCAAATGGTGGGACGTCAGGATTTCGCCGATTCTCGCCGCCGACGGCCAGCCCGCGCGGCTGCTCGCCGTGTCGCGCGACGTGACGGAGCGGAAGTGGGCGGAACTGAACCTCGCGTTTCTCGCCTCGGTCAGCCATGACCTCGTGCGGGCGACGAACGTGGATGAAATGATGCGGACCGTGGGCGCGAAGATCGGCGCGCATTTCAAACTCTCGGCCTGTGCTTTTGTCGAGGTCAATGAAGCGGCCAGTGAGGTGGTCGTCGCCCATGACTGGCATCGGAAAGGGGTGCCGGGCCTGGTCGGGGTTTATCGTCAGGCGGATTTTGTGGAGGAGGAATTCACCCGTCTGGCCCGGGCGGGCGAAATCATCGTGGTGTGCGACACGGCGGCGGATGCGCGCCTCAGCCCGGAGAAATTCGCCGCGCTCAAAATCGCCTCGTTCCTCTGCGCGCCGCTCCTCCGGGAGGGGCAATGGCGCTTTGCCCTGTGCCTCTATCATTCGGCGGCCCACGACTGGCGGGAGGACGAGATCGAGCTGACGCGCGAAATCACCCTGCGCCTCTGGACCCGCTTGGAACGCCTGCGGGCGATGGAGGCCCTGCGTGAATCGGAGGAGCGGTTTCGCGCCGCCGTGGGCGTGGTCAGCAGCCTCATCTGGACGAACAATCCCCAGGGTTTGATGGAGGGCGAGCAGCCCGGCTGGGCGAGCTTCACCGGTCAGACCTTCAAACAATATCAGGGCTACGGCTGGGCTCAGGCGGTGCATCCGCAGGACGCGCCGCCGACCCTCGCCGCCTGGAAGCGGGCGGTGGCGAAGAAAAGCATCTTCGAGTTCGAGCATCGCATCCGCCGGCGCGACGGGGAATGGCGCATGTGCTCCGTGCGCGCGGTGCCGTTGCTCGGCGCGGACGGCCAGATCCGCGAATGGGTGGGCGTCCACACCGACATCACTGAGCGCAAAAAGGCCGAGGAAGCGGAGCGCCGCGTGGCGGTGCTGGACGCTTCCAACCGGAAGTTGGAGAAGGAGATCGTCTGGCGCCAGGCCGTGCAAAAAGTGCTCCAGCAGAAGGAGCGGGAACAGAAAAAGTTGGTCGAGCAGGCCCGGCAACTGGCCTATCAAGTCCGGCACGCGGAGGAGAACGAGCGGTTGCGCATCAGCCGCGAGCTGCATGATCAGGTCGCGCAAACCCTGGTCGGCATCAACGTCCAGTTGAGCACCTTGACCACGCAGCCCGGACTCGGGAACCAGGCTTTTTATCAGCAGATTGCCCGCACCCAGCAGTTGGTGGAAAAGTCCGTGGACACCGTGCATCGCTTCGCGCGCGAACTGCGGCCCTCCATGCTGGACGATCTGGGATTGATTCCGGCCTTGCAGGCGTTTTTGAAAACCTTCACCGCGCAGACGGGGCTGCGCGTGGGGCTGGAATTTTTTGCCGAGGTGGAAAAATTAGACAACGCCAAGCGCACCGTCCTCTACCGCGTCGCGCTGGAGGCCTTGACCAATGTGGACCGGCATGCCCGGGCCACCGCCGTGGAAATGAGCATCCAAAAACAGGCCAGCCAAGTCTGCATGATCATCCAGGACAACGGCCAAAGCCCCCAGGTGGACCCCATGCAGAAGGCGCGCCGAAACAAACGCCTCGGCCTGATCGGCATGAGGGAGCGTTTGGAAATGGTCGGAGGCCGGTTTGAAATCCAGTGCGTGGAAGGCCAGGGCACGACCGTGCGGGCGGAGGTGCCGTTCGACAAGGGACGCGGGACGAAAACGCCTCCGACCGCCGCGGCCCGAGCGACCAATTGAATGAGTATGAAACGAATGAGCAGCAGAGTGCCGCCAGTGGGTGCGGACGTTCCGAAAGCGGCGCTGCAGCGACCGCACTCCAAACGCTGTCGCGCAGCATCAGACGCTTCGGGCCGCGCGGAGCGTTTGGAGTGCGGCCGCTTCAGCGCCGCTTTTTCGCGCGTCTGCGGGCTGATGATTTTGTTCGCGGTCAGTGGCGTCATGCCCGCCGCGCCGCCGGCCACCCACCCCGCGGCGGCCCAGCGGGTTCTGGTGATTGAACCCAGTTCCATGCCGGTGGCCGCAGGCACGGCCACGCTGATCATCGGATCGCTCCAGCGCACCGGGGATATTTACGGCGGCGCTTACCAGATGAAGGTGTCGCCCTACTTCTTCAAAAACGAGAAGGGGCGGCTGGCCATCGTGGTGCCGGAGGAGGCCCTGGCGAAGATCAGTCAGGGCCAGGTCGCGACGGTCATCGGCACCGCCACGACCAGCGGCGAGGCGGGCCAGGCCCGGCATGTGGATGCCATCGCCACGCCCACCAGTAAAAAGCAAGGCACGCTCAAGCTGTGGTTCATGGCCGGGGATCGGAAGATGATCTTCGAGCCGTCCTATCACTTTGCCGAAGCCGGCCCGGCGGCGATGCTCGCGCCCACGACGGAAACCAACCTCGCCTCCCACTTGAAAATCCACGGCCCCGCTTCGCCGCGCGAAGTTTTAACAGCCGACGCCCAACGCCCATGACACCGATGAAAAACCACCACTCCAAATCCACCGCCAGGACGACTCTGTTGCCCAAGTGCCCGACCGGCATCCAGGGTCTCGATGAAATCACCGGCGGCGGATTGCCGCGCGGCCGGCCCACGCTGATCTGCGGTGGCGCGGGTTGCGGCAAGACGCTCTTCGGTGCGGAATTTCTGGTGCGCGGCGCGGTGCAGTTCGACGAGCCGGGCGTGCTGATGGTGTTTGAAGAAACGGAAAAAGAACTGACTGCCAATGTCGCGTCGCTCGGATTTGATCTTGCGGGTTTGATCAGCCGCAAAAAAATCGTGGTCGATTACGTCTACGTCGAGCGCAGCGAAGTGCAGGAGAGCGGCGAGTATGATCTGGAAGGATTGTTCGTCCGGCTCGGTCACGCCATTGATTCCATCGGGGCCAAGCGCGTGGTGCTGGACACGCTGGAAGTGCTGTTCGCCAGCCTGCCCAACGAGGCCGTGCTGCGCCGCGAATTGCGCCGGCTCTTCCGCTGGCTCAAGGACAAGGGCGTGACCGCCGTCATCACCGCCGAGCGCGGGCGCGAATCACTCACGCGTCACGGACTGGAGGAATACGTGTCCGACTGCGTCATCCTGCTCGACCATCGCGTCAACGACCAGATCGCCACGCGGCATCTGCGCGTGGTGAAGTATCGCGGCGCGCTCCACGGCACCAACGAGTTTCCGTTTCTCATCGGCTTGGAGGGCATCAGCGTGCTGCCCATCACGTCGCTGGCGCTGAACCATCAGGTGTCCACCGAGCGGATCGCCACCGGCATCCCCCGGCTCGACGCAATGCTGGGCGGCAAAGGCTTTTTTCGCGGCAGCAGCATCTTGCTCACGGGCACGTCCGGCACGGGCAAGACCATCATCTCTTCCAACTTTGCCAACGCCGCCGGCAAGCGCGGGGAGCGCGTGCTCTTCTTCTCCTTCGAGGAATCGCCCAACCAGATCGTCCGCAACATGCACTCCATCGGGCTGCGCCTCGAGCCGATGGTCAGGCGCGGCCTGCTGCGGATTCACTCGGCGCGGCCCTCGCTCTACGGCCTCGAAATGCATCTGGCCACGATGTTCAAGGAGATCGCCACGTTCAAGCCGCACGTCGTCATCATTGACCCCATCACTAGCCTGATGGACCTGGGCACCGAATCGGAAGGCAAAGGCATGGTGACGCGGCTGATTGATTATCTGAAGGCCAGCCAGGTCACCTCGTTCTTCACCAGCCTGACGCAGGGCGGCAAGGCGCCGCAGGAAAGCGAATCCACCATGTCCTCGCTCATGGATGCCTGGATTTTGTTGCAAGACTTCGAGGGCAACGGCGAACGCAACCGCGTGCTCTACGTGCTCAAGGCACGCGGCATGAAACACTCGAATCAAATCCGCGAGTTCCTGATTTCGGATCACGGCATCGATGTCGTGGACGCGTACATCGGGGCGAGCGGTGTGTTGACCGGCTCCGCGCGCGTGGCGCAAGGCGACCTCGAAAAAGCCGCCCTGCTGGCCGGCCAGCAGGAAGCCGCCCAACTCAAGCGCGAAGTGGAACGCAAACGCAAGGCGCTCGAACGGCAGATCAGCGATCTGCGATCCGATTACGAAGGCGAAGCCTTGGAACTGCGGCGCATCGCCGAACAGGTGGGCACGCGCACGCTCCTGCTGGGCACCGAGCGCACCGCCTCCGGCATCTTGCGCCAGGCGGATGCGAAGGTGGCGGCCCGCACGCCGGGCAAACCCAGGACGGGGAGAAAAGCTTGATGAAAACCAAAACTATGAAACACCGCACCGCCGCCGCACCGCGCCGTCCGGGCAAACTCTGGCAACTGCGCCTGTACGTGACGGGCCAGACGTTCAAATCGCTGACCGCGTTCTCGAACCTAAAGAATATTTGCGAAAGCCAGCTCAAAGGCCGCTATCGCATCACGGTGATTGATTTGCTGAAGCAGCCCCAGTTCGCCAAGGGCGACCAAATTTTGGCGATTCCCACGGTGGTGCGCAAGTTGCCCAAGCCCGTGCGAACCCTCATTGGCAACCTTTCCGACACCGCGCGCGTGCTCGGCGGGTTGGATTTGCGAGCGACGGAATAACCCGAACTTTGAAATGAAAAAGACACGAAACCAAAACCCGACCACAGGGGGTGCATCTTGACACCGATGTCGAATGTGTCCGGCGAGGTGGAAGTTGTCGCGCTGCGACAACTCGGCCCGCGTTCAGCGGGCCGCCCGAACTCGCCCACGCTCTCACCCATTCGTTGCGCCGCTGGACGCGGCGCTACTGGTCGCAGCGCGACCAGTTCCACCACTTCACATGGCGCGATGAACGGAGACGAACGCCCGTGAAAAAAAACAAAACCAGCCGCGCCACGAAAGCTCCGGCGAAGTCCCCGACCCTCCGGCGCAAGGACGGATACGTGCTGCGACTGTTCGTGGCGGGGGCCACGGCCCGCTCGCAGCAGGCCGTCCTGCGGGTTCGGGAATTGTGCGAAACGCAACTGGAAGGCGGCTGCGACCTGAAGGTCATCGACATCTATCAGCAGCCCGAACTGGCGCGCACCAACCAGATCGTCGCCACGCCCACCCTCGTCATCGAGTTCCCGCGCCCGTTGCGCCGGTTCATCGGCAGCCTGACGAATCTGGCCGGCCTGTTCGTGGAGATGGACTTAACCTCAAAAGCTAAAATCATCGTTTGAAACCGACCCGTCATCCTGTCTCCGCCCGTCCCGCGCCTTCCTACGAAGCCGCCCGGCTTCGCGCCCGGCTGGCTGACGCCGAGGAAGCGCTCCGCGCCATCCGCAGCGGCGAAGTGGATACAATGGTGGGAACCGCCCAGGAAGGTTCGCAAATATTCACTCTGGAAGGGGCCGGGCACCCCTACCGCCTGCTCATCGAGTCCATGAACGAAGGGGCGCTGACGCTGACGGCGGACAAGACGATCCTTTACGCCAACCAATGCTTTGCCCACATGGTCAAGTGCCCGCTGGAGCAGATCGCGGGCAGCTCTTTTCGACGTTTTCTTTCCCCCGCCGATCAGGCCACCCTCCGTCCGCACATGAAACGGGCGGCCCAATCAGGATCCAAACTGCAGCTCTCGCTCCGGACGGGCGACGGCTCGCTCTTGCCGGTTCAGCTCTCCGTTCGTGAACTGGTCAAGGATAGTTTCAATCAGGTGACCATCGGCATGGTGGTGACGGACCTGACCGAGTCCCGGCACAACGAGGAGATACTGCGGACGCTGAC
Source organism: Akkermansia sp. (assembly GCA_043785945.1). Taxonomy (GTDB): domain Bacteria; phylum Verrucomicrobiota; class Verrucomicrobiia; order Limisphaerales; family SIBH01; genus JANNGC01. The sequence continues at coordinate 3,295 of JAYVWQ010000174.1, read as the reverse complement.
CCACCGCGTGGTGCAGATGCAGGAGGCCGAGCGCGGGAGCGTGGCCACTGAACTGCACGACAACATCACCCAACTGCTCTGCGCCATCCTGGTGCGCAGCCAGGTGCTGGCGGACAAACTTTCGTCGCGCGAGGGTCCGGCCAAGCGCGAGGCCATCCAACTCCGCAAGATGCTCGGCGAAACAGCCGAGGAGGTGGAGCGCATCGCGCGTCACCTGCGGCCCAGCGTGCTGGAGCACTTGGGCCTGGGGGCGGGGCTGCGCGACATCAGCACGGAATTTGCCGCCCGCACCGGCCTGACGGTCAGGCTGACCGGCGAGCCGCTGACCGAGCGGCTGCCGGCCGAAACGGAGCTGGCGCTCTACCGCATTCTCCAGGTCGCGTTGAAAAACGTGGAGCAGCACGCCCGCGCCCGCCATGTGACGGTGCATCTGGCGAAGCAGGGAGACACGATCCTGTTGACGATCAAGGACGACGGGATCGGCTTCAACGCGGTCCCATCCATGGCTCAACGAAACGCAAAGGACGGACTGGGTTTGCTGGGGATGCGCGAGCGCGCGAACGGAGTGGGCGGCGACTTCCAAGTAAAATCCGGACACCGCGTCGGCACGGAAATCGAAGTCCGCATTCCCCTGCCCTCCACACCCAAACGAATCACACAAAAACCATTATGAAGAAAATCCCTGTGCTCCTCGCCGAAGATCACCTGATCGTGCGCGAAGGATTCCGCAGTCTGCTCAAAGGCGAAGCGGACATTGAGCTGGTCGGCGAAGCGGAGAACGGCCGCCTCGCCGTGCAACTGGCCAAGAGGCTGCGTCCGGCCGTGGTCGTGATGGACATCGCCATGCCGCTGCTCAACGGCCTGGAAGCGGCCCGGCAAATCATGGAGAGCCTGCCCGCCACCAAGATCATCATGCTCTCCGCGCACAGCGACGATGCCTACATCGAGCAGGCCACGACGGCGGGGGCGGTGGGCTATTTGATCAAACAGACTTCCTCGCACGACCTCTGCAAAGCCATTCGCGAAGTGAACAAGGGAAACACCTTCTTCAGCCCGTCCATTGGCAAGCATCTCAAGCATAAGTATGAGAAATCGCCGGAGCGTCCCGGCCTAAGCAAGAAGCGCAGCGCCAACCTCAGTTCGCGCGAAGTGGAAGTGCTGCAACTGATCGCCGAAGGCAAACCCAACAAGGAAACGGCGCACGAACTGGGCATCAGCATCAAGACCGTGGAGAAACACCGCCAGCATCTGATGGAGAAGCTCGACATCCATGACACGGCCGGACTGACCCGCTACGCCATTTCCTCCGGCACCATCGAGGGCAGTGTGCCGTTGGAGATGGCCTAGCCTCCCAGCAGCCGGGTCGCGCTGCGCCCCCTCCACTCGTCCCCCTCGCCCCTGCTCTGGAGCGAGGGAGAGATTTGATCCCGCATGGGGCGATCGCCCCACCGTTCTACACCCCATAGCATCCGCCCTGCGTTCTGATTGAGTAAGGAAGAAATGAGCGAAAATATCATTGAGTCGGCCGAAGAGTCGGCGAGCGGCACCCTCGCCTGTGCCACTCCCCCACCCCACCGCATTCTGGTGGTGGATGATGATGAATCGATCCGACGGATCAACACGATGTTCTTATTGCGCGCGGGCTACGAGGTGGACTCTGTCGAAGATGGGGCCGTGGCTTGGGACACGCTCAACACTTGCAGCTACGATTTGCTGATCACCGACAACAACATGCCGAACCTGACTGGCTTGGAGTTGCTGAGGAAGGTCCGGGACAACAACATGGCCCTGCCCGTGATCATGGCCAGCGGGATAATCCCCACGGAAACTTTCGTGCAAAATCCCTGGCTCCGACCGACGGCAACCTTGTCCAAGCCTCATACTATCGAGGCGCTCCTCCATACCGTGCGCAACGTCCTGCAGGCCCTCCAACCGGCCCGGCGCATGGGGTGAGAACCCCATAGAATCGAAGTGTGGAACGTCCCTACTCTGCGGACTGGGACTGGGAAAACACTCAGCTCAAACAATCAAAAAACAAACCTATGAAACTACATCTGCACCTTCTCAACGCCTCCGCCGTCTCGTTCCTGACCTGCGCGGCCCTGGCCCAATCTCCGGCTCATTCCCCCGGTCATTCCCGAGACTTTCGGCCGAGTTTCCCTGATCCGGTCTTGGTCGAGTCGGGCGCCGAGCGATTGCATGGGGCCGTCAAAGCCAGCGACCTGATCGGCATGACCGTCCAAAACCACCAGGGCAAAAAGCTCGGTCGCGTGCAAGAAGTGGCGGTCGATGTGGAGTCCGGGCGCGTCCTTCAAGTCATCTTGAACACGGGTCTGCTGGTTCACGAAGACGACCGCATCAAGGCCGTGCCGCCGGAAGCCTTGCACCACGACCGGACGGCCCGGGTGCTGCATATGGATGCCAGCAAAGAAAAACTTCAGAGCGGTCCGCGCTTCGTGGCCGCGAATTGGCCGGAACATTCCGATACCGCCCATGTGTCGGCTGTTCATGCTTACTACGGCGATGCCCCCAAGGCGACGACCGGAATGACGGAGTCGCGCTCGGGCCAAGCGCAGAAGTTGAGCAAACTTTTGGGCGCGCGGGTGAACAACCTGCAAGCCGAGAAAATCGGCCGGGTCGATGATCTCCTGGTCGATCTGCCCGCCGGCCGCATCGTGACCTTCGTCGTTTCCTCCCGCAGCCCGCAGGGAGCGGGCGACGAGCTTACCTCCCTTCCGCCCGGCGCTCTGCGCACCACTCCGGATCGCACCACGCTCCAGTTGGACAGCTCGAGGGAAATGTTGAGCAGCGCCCCGCATTTTGAAGCCAACCAATGGCCCGACTTCACTCAGACCGACCCAGCCAGTGGACTGGCGGGCGTTTATCGCGGCGCCCCCGCCTTGAACAACGGTGAGGCGACCATGCCCGATGCGACGAAACGCAATGTTCGTGACCGGCTGGATCAGGTGCTCACTCCCGACTCGACCGACTCCGGGAAAAAATAATGGGGGACATCGCCAGCGTTGTGGATCGCTGGTCATGGCTCAGTTTGGTTGTAGCGGCGGTCTGCGAATGTTCGGCAGGGCGCTCATCCTAGTCGCCGCTGCAACCGAGAAATTTCCAAACTGGGCCATCAGCAGGTCGCACGCACTTGAGCCTAGCCGCAGGAGCAAAGGGTGGGGACTCCGGGATCGGACGCCTAGGGAACCGCTGATTTAATCAATACCCGGAAAATTCGATCCAATTCCGACCATCAAATTACTTTCTGCTGAAAACAAAATCGTTCCTGCGTCAT
>JAYVWQ010000173.1:0-4456 GCA_043785945.1 Akkermansia sp. | reverse complement strand
CCTGGCCGCCCCCCTCTGGACCCCGCTCCAGACCAACACCGCCCTGGGCGACACCCTCTCGATCACCAACGCCACCACCAACAGCAGCCAGAGATTCTTCAGGCTCAGATCCGTGCCGTAGCCGGGCGAATGGGAAAACACCTTCCACTTGTGACCCTCCTCTCCCGCCGCCAGGCGGGAGGGGACTTTTTTGCGGGCGGGTGGCGCGCGACTCGCCCGAGTCGTTGCGCAAGCAACGCTGCGCCAGCGGACGGCTGGTTTATTCCGGCGGCTCGTGCAGGCAGCGCAAACCTGAACACGGGGCAGGGATGCCCCGTGAACTGTCAGGCTGGAAGCCTGACTCACCCCCCCAGCAGCCACGCCGACCTCGGCTGAGGCTGGCGACGGGTCACGCTTGAGAATGCAGTTGCGCTCAGACTCACTTCGGATTTCATTCGAGCCAACAGAACCAAATCATGAGCTTTACACTCATCAGCCCAGCCCGTGCTTGCATCCTGACCTTGGTTGCCCTCGGGATCATCGGAAGTCCGGCGCGCGCCGCCATTGTGCCGGCCGGGTTCACCGACCAGACATTGGCCACGGGGTTGACCAATGCTTCCATCATGGCGTTCGCTCCGGACGGGCGGCTGTTCATCGGCCAGCAGGCGGGGTTGGTGCGCGTGGTCAAGAAGGGCGCGCTCCTGACCGCCCCGTTCGTGGCTCTCACGGTTAATTCAGCCACAGATCGGGGACTCTTGGGCATTACTTTTGATCCGGGCTTCAGCACCAACAACTTTGTCTATCTCAGCTACACGACGACCAACTCCACTCCGTTTCAGCGCGTGAGTCGTTTCACGGCGGCGGGCGACGTGGCGGTGGCCGGCAGTGAAATGGTGCTGTTGGATTCCGACCCCTTCACGGCCACCAAGGAAGTGGGCGGTGCTTTGCGGTTCGGGCCGGACGGCGCGCTCTACATCGGCATGGGCCAGAGCGGTGCCGGCTCAAATGCGCAGAGCCTCGGGAACGTGCTCGGAAAGATCCTCCGCCTTAACTCGGACGGGAGCATTCCGTCAGACAATCCCTTCTTCGGCACGACCACGGGCCAGAACCGGGCAATCTGGGCCTTGGGTCTGCGCAACCCGTTTTCGTTTTCCTTCCAGCCCGGCACCGGACGCATTTTTATCAACGATGTCGGCAGCAGCGTGGCGGAGGAGATCAACGATGGGCTGGCCGGAGCGAACTACGGCTGGCCGACCTGCGAGGGCAATTGCAGTCCGGCCAATGCCAGCTTCCGCGATCCGTTTTACCGCTACCTTCGTACTCCGTCCCCCAACGTCATCACGGGCGGCACCTTCTACAATCCCGCCACCGCGCTTTTTTCCACGCAGTATGTGGGCAAATATTTTTTCACAGACTACCTCGCCGGCTGGATTCGTGTGCTTGATCCGGCCACGACCAACGTGACGGAATTCGCCACCAACCTGACCTCCGCCGTGGATTTGCAAGTCGGCCCGGACGGCGCGCTTTATTATCTCACGCGTGGTGGGGCGCCCGGTTCCGGGTCTGGTTCCGTGGGCCGCATCGCCCGCGAACTGGCCGTGACCCTCGTGCCGCTCCGCTCCAACTGGCGCTATCTCGACAACGGAGCCAACCTCAGCAATGACTGGCGCTCGCTGACCTTCAACGATGCCGGTTGGTCGAACGGTCCTGCGCAGCTCGGCTATGGCGACACTCCGCCCGACGAGGCCACCTTGATCAGCTTCGGACCCAACGCCAATGCCAAGTTCACCAACACTTACTTTCGCCGCTCGTTCGTGGTGCCGGACCCCTCGGTCTTCACCAATCTGATCGTGCGCGTGCTGCGGGACGATGGCTGTGTGGTCTATCTCAACAGCAACGAGATCTTCCGCAGCAATCTTCCCGGCGGCGTAATCACCAGCACCACTTTCACCCCGGTGGCGGCCCCGGATGACGGCACGGTTTATTTCCCGACCAATGTTTCGCCGGCGCTGCTGGTGAGCGGCACGAATTTCCTCGCCGTCGAGATGCACCAGAACACCAACAACAGCACGGACCTTTCCTTCGATTTGGATTTGGTGGGCTTTGTCCCTGCTCCGCAGCTCCGCGCCATCGCTGCGCCGGGCACGGTGGAGCTGGCCTGGCCATTCTGGGCCACGAACTACTTGTTGCAAACGGCGACCGCGCTTCCACCCGCCTCGTGGTTGAACGCCGCCGCTGCGGCCACGCTGACCAACGGGCAGTTGCGCACCACCCTCAGCACTTCGAGCAATGCGCAGTTCTTCCGGCTGGCCAATCCGAACCCATGAACATTTTCGGGTTGGCGTCGATGAGCGCGGATTAGCGGTTTGCCACTTGAGCCGCCCGGAATGCGGCCACCACTTTCACAAACTCCGCCGCCAGTCGCGTCAGCTCCGGCCAGTTCTTGGTCCGCAAAATTTCCGCGCTCACCAGCGACGAGCCGACGCCCAGCGCGGCGCAACCCGCCTTCAGGAACTCGGGGGCTGTCTGCAAATCCACGCCGCCCGTGGGCACGAGGCGCAGATGGGGCAGGGGGGCGCGCAGATTTTTGATGTAGCCGGGCCCGAGCTTGTCGGCCGGGAAAATCTTGATGAAGTCCGCTCCGGCTTCGTGGGCCAGTTGCGCCTCGGTGGGCGTGTAGGCGCCGAGCATCACCACTTTGTCCCGGGCGTGCGCCGCCTCGATGATTTCCAGCTTGGTGATGGGACTGATGACGTATTGCGCGCCGGCCTTGATCGCGGCGTGGGCCTGTGCAGCATTAAGGATGGTGCCCGCGCCGAGCAGAATGCGATCTCCGAACTGCGCGTTCACTTCGCGCAACGCCCGCAGCGCCTCGGGCACGGTCATGGTGACTTCGAGGGCGAGCACGCCGCCCGCCGCGAGCGCCTCGCACACCGGAGCGACGAGTTCGTAACTCGGCGTGCGGATGACGGCCACGAGGCCGAGTTCCATGAGGCGGGCGCTGATTTCGGAGCGAGATAGCATGGCGCGATTGCACGGAGAGAAGTGTTGGTGCGCAAGACAAAGTTGGTGAGCGAAGGCTGCGAGGTGGAGCGGGCGATGGCAACAGGTGGGTCAGGCTTCCCGCCGGACAACACGCCTTCGTCCATTCCTTTCGTCTAAGGACTGAGTGAAGCCCTTCGACTGGGGAGCAGCGTTTGTGGTCACTGAGTGAAGCCCCGGCGCGACGCCGTGGGCACTTTGCGGGTGCCTTGCGACCACTGCTACCTGCCATTCCTTACCGCGTCGGGATCGGTTCCTGCACGCGGTAGAGATGTCCGGCCGTGCGGATGTAGAGCGCGTTTTCATCCAACGCGTAGGAGGCGAGCGAGCGTTCCTTCAAATCATTCTTGGCCAGCACCACGAAGTTGGTGCCTGGTTTGACCACCGTGCCGATGCCTTCCTCGTTCTGCGCATAAATCCGGCCGGCCGCAAACACGGGCGACGCGGAGAAACCGCCCCCCAATCTTTCCTGCCAATGCACCGTGCCGCTCTTAGCGTCGGCGCACGTCATGATGCCGGCATCAGAGATGAAATAAAGTTCGTCGCCGACGATGAGTGCGGAGGGCGTGTTGGGTGCGCCCTTGTCGATGCGCCATGCGGTGTGCGTGTCCGTGACATCGCCCTGACCGTCGGGGCGGATGGCGAGCATGCTCGGCTTGTCGAAACCGGAGGAGAGAAACAGCAGCCCGTGACTGAAAACCGGGCGCGGCACCACGGAATAACCTTCGCCATAGCGCGCCCGCCAAATCTCGCGCCCATCCTTGGGATCGTAAGCCATGACCGCGCCGCTGCCGGGCAGGATGACTTGCGGCTGTCCGGCCACGGTGATGACGAGCGGCGTGCAGAAGGAAAATGTTTTCTTCACCGTCACGGCGCGCGGCTTGCGCCACAGCACTTCGCCGGTCTTCTTGTTCAGGGCCACGACGAAGGGATCACTCGCTCCATCGCCACTGAAGATGAGCGCCAGGCCCGCGAGCGCGGGCGACCCGCCGTTGCCGTGGACGGGCGGATATTTTAGCGAGTTGTTCCGCCACAGCACCTTGCCCCGGAAGTCGAGCGCCGCCGTGCCATAAGGCCCGAAGTGAACGTAGAGCCGCTCGCCGTCTGTGACGGGGGTGGCGCTGGCGTGCGTGTTCTTGCTGTGCATACCCACGGCGGAGGCGGAGAAAACTTGCGTGTCCCAAAGCACTTTGCCGGAGTGCGAATCGAGGCAGAGCGTGCGCAGGGAGAGTTCACCCCCGCCTTCCGGTTTGACGGCGGTGGTCAGAAAAATTTTGTCCTTCAGCAAAATGGGCGAGGACCAGCCCGTGCCGGGAATGGTCTGCCGCCAGACGATGTTTTTGGTCGTGCTCCATTCCGTGGGCAGGACGCGCGTGGCGGAATGGCCTTGTCCATCCGGCCCGCGAAACTGCGTCCAGTCTTCGGCGGCGATGGG
>JAYVWQ010000172.1:0-3171 GCA_043785945.1 Akkermansia sp. | reverse complement strand
CGCACCGGGCCGTTGCCCACGGCCAGTGAGTTGATGGTCACGTTCGTGCCGGGCAGCACATTCTGCGCAGTCGGCTGGAGGCTGAAGGAGATCGGGATCAGCACGGTGAGCGTGGCGTTGGAACTGAGGACCGAGCCGCCGCTGTTGAAGGCGAGGAAGCTGTAAGTGCCGGCCTGACTGGGCTGGATGTTGGTCAGCACGAGAATCGAGTTGGTTGCACCCGGAATAACGCTGCCGTTGAAGCGCCATTGATAGGTCGCGCTCGAGCCGCTGACCACGGCGGTGAAGTTGGTCGTGCCAAATACATAGAGGGTCGAGGAGCCGCTGGTGCCGCTGGCAAAGACAGTGGCGTGGGCGGGCTGCTGGGTGACGACCGGGCTGATGCCGCTGACGAAGGCCGCGCCCGGTGCGGCGGCGGCGGCGATCCAATTGGTGGCATCATTGCCAAAGTCGGTGACGACGATGCGGTGCAGGGAAGCCCCGGCTCCATCGGCCACGGCGTCCCACGGAGCGAGGTCGTGGTAATGCACACGATCCACGAGGACGGACGAGAAGTTCGTGGGGTTCGAGGTGTCGGGCTTGTGCAGTTCCAAGTTGTCTTCGGAGTTGTCGAGCTGGCCGCGGTACGGCCCGACGATGGCGACGTTGGTGGCCAGGCCGTAGCGGGCGCGGAAGTTCGCGAGCGCGGGAGCATTGGTGGCGGGATCAAAGCTGACCACGACGAGGAAGCCGCCGGCGGGCATGGTCGTGTTGGTGGAGAAGGTGAAATCCACCGCGTTGCGCAGCTCCCAACGGTTGGTCGGATAGGCCAAGTCATAGAGCGGCACGGCGGTCGCAGAGATGTTTTGCAGCTCAATATATTCATTCAACGTGTCGTCCACCGCGCCCGCGAGGTCCGGCGGGTGATACATGATTTCAGAAACGACAATCGGCCCGACGCGCGGGGCCGAGTTCGTGGTGTTCAGGGTGACGGCGGCTTGCGCGACGAAATGCTCGTCCCCGTCGCTCGTGACGTAACGGCCGAAGGTCACGCCCGGCTCGGAGTCGGCGAAGGTGAAGCCGTGATAATAGCCGGTGAGGTTGCCGGGCCCGTCGGCCGAGAAGAGGTAGGCATCATCGCCCTTGGCCCCGAAGGCGAAGCCCGCGCCGCCGGGATTGAACTGCGCCTCGGTGAAGACGACGAATCCGCCGGGCGCGAGGATGGTGTTGGTCGGCACGCGATACTTGAAGGGCGCAAAGAAGTCGTCGCTGATCCACCAACCGCTGATGTCCGCAGTGTTGGTCGTGTTGTTCCACAGCTCCATCGCATCCACGTCGGGCAGCACGGAGTTGGCACGCACCTCGTTGACCAGCACGGGGGCGAAGACGGGCGGGACGGGGTCGTTCACGCCGGGCGAGCCTTTGAAACTGCCGCTCGCGCGCCAGCTCGCCTTCAAGTCCCACGAGTTCCACGGCGCGCTTTCGTTCACAATGACGAGCGAGAAGCCCAGTCCATCGGTGATCGGATACCACGCATTGTTATAGGAGAAATCCATGACTTGTTCGCCCACGGCATCGTGCAGGGTCACGCGGTCGCCGTTGTTATCGAGGCTGCCGGAGAAGGTGCCGGCGATGGTCGCGCCCGCGCCGTGCCGGTAGTTATAGGCCGCGTTGTTTTTGACCAGCAGCACGATCTGGCCGGGAGCGAGACTGGTCACGGCGCTGTTGGTGGCGAAGGCGAAGACCACTCCATTGGTGAAGTGGACGCCGACGAGGTTGAGGTTGGTCGGACCGATGTTCTTCAGCTCAAGGTATTCGAACTCCTCCTGCGCATAAGGACTGCCCGCGTTGGTCGGGCCGGGGTGATACATGATCTCGGTGATGCGCAGATACTGCTGGGCCAGGCTGGGCGCACCCACGTAGGTGAGCGAACTGTTGGACTGGCCCGCGACGTTGACGAGCACCAGCGTTTCGCCCCGCGCGGATAATTGGCCGCCATACGGGCCGACGACGAAGAGACCCTGACCGGCCCGCGGTCCCGTGGTGCGCGTGCGGAAGGCGAGCACGTCCGGCGACACATACACGACGGTGTTGGAGGGGACGACCGTGCCTTCCTTGAAGGTGAAATTGACCGCGCCCTTCAGTTGCCAGTGGGAGATGTCCACGGCGATGGGGCTGGCATTGCTGAGGGCGATGAATTCCTGGGCCTGACTGGCGGAAGCCGGGTTGTAGTCCAGCGCCACCAGGGTCAGGGCCACATTGGCCGGCTGGGTCGGGGGGATGCCGGCATTGCTGGTCGGCGTGACGCCCAGCGCTTTGGCCACATTGGTGATGTTATGGGTGGCGCTCCAATGAGTCCGGCGCGGGTTGATGAACTCATTGAACAATTCGTTGACCGCGTTGGTGAGATATTTGTTGGAAGCGGTCCAAGTCGAGAATCCCCAGCGTGCCCGATCAAGAAAGGCTTCGTCCCAAATCTGATTGGTCATGTAACGGATGTGCGTCTCCAACAGGCGCGACTCGGGAGCCACGCCCGGCTCGAAGACCCAGCGATCCAAAACAGTGCGCTGACGACGCAGCAGCATCTGGCGCGTCTCGGGCACCTGGATGATGACGTCGTACATGCGGTTGTAATTGTTGGGCGCGGCCGGGCCATCGCCGGCGGCTCCGAGGGAATTGCCGTAAAGCGGATGGCTCTTGGACGCATCGTTCGTGGCGCTGAGCGGGGTGTTGCCGCCGTAGAGCTGGCCCCAGGAGGCGTTCATGTCGAAGGGGATGAGCCGCCAGAGCTGGTCGCCGAAGGTGTCACGGTAGAAGGACATGTTGGCCCACACATCGTCGTTCTCCGAACTCCAGCGGGCACCGGCCAGATGGTTGATGACCTCGGGCACATCCAGCATGTCGAAGACGGCGGCCCGCCGGAGGGCCGGGGTGTTGGTTTCGTTGATGGCGCGCACCAGCGTCTGATAGTCGCTGGTGTCGGCGAGCGGCTCGGTCTTTTTCTGGAAGACGCCCGTGCTGAACTGGGAGGGAAGCGCCACGCCGACCGCCTTGTAGAGAGCCCCGGCGGGATCGTAGCCCATGCGCTGCATTTGTTCCTCGTCGATCACGTCGCTGTGAAAGACCAGGGCGTAGAACGAGCCGTTGAGCTGGCCGCGCACCGGATAGAAGAACGGCGCGGGCACGCCCATC
>JAYVWQ010000171.1:0-3025 GCA_043785945.1 Akkermansia sp. | reverse complement strand
AGCATCATCTTGTCGGCGAACACGATGCTCTTGTCGAAGCGTCCGTCGCCGTCGGTGTCTTCGAGGCGCATGACGCGGTGCGGCTTTTCGATGAGCTGCTTGTCCGGCTTGTCATTCGATCCAGAAGAGTCGGTGACGTAGAGGCGGCCTTGTTCATCGAAGTCCGCCTCGATGGGGCGGGGGACGAGATTGGTGCCGGCCACGAGTTCGATTTCAAAGCCGTTAGGTAGCGTGAAGATATGCGCGCCGATTTTGAACTGGGCGGCAGCCAGGGAAAGCGCCGGTGCGGCCACGATGAGCAAACCAAGATGGAAGAGTCGTTTCATGTCGGAGTAACGGTGGTGATTCAAGCGCGGGACCACGGGCTTGGCGATGGATTTCGTGGGTGAAGAATCGCCCTCCCGAGCCGCGATGATTGAATCCTTTGCTCGCGCGTGGCTTTGCGTTTAATTGTGTGCCAGATGACTTTCAGCCTCCGACACAGCCCGTTGCGCGACCTGTATGACAAGGTCGTGGCGGGCGAGCGCCTCACCGAGGCGGACGCGCTGCGGCTCTTCGAGAGCAAGGACTTGAACGCGCTCGGGGCCATCGCGGACTTCGTGCGCCAGCGCAAGGTCGGCGAGCGGGCCAGCTACATCATCAACCGCTACATCAACTACTCGAACTACTGCATCCTCTCCTGCCAGTTCTGCGCCTTCTCGAAGAAGAAGCGCGACGCGGATGGTTTCCAACTTACCACCGAGCAGATTGTGGAGAAGGCCCGCGAGGCGCTGCGGCTTGGCATCACGGAGTTGCACATCGTCGGCGGGCTGCACCCGTCGCTGCCATTCAGCTATTACACGGACATGCTGCACGCGCTGAAGGCGCTCGACGCGCGGCTGCAACTCAAGTGCTTCACCGCCATTGAAATCCTGCACCTCGCCTGGCTGGCCAAGAAGTCGGTGGTGGAGACGTTGACCGAATTGAAAGCGGCCGGACTCGTCTCGCTCACTGGCGGCGGCGCAGAAATTTTCCGCAAAGAAGTGCGCTCACAGATCGCCAAGGGCAAGGAGTCCGCCGAAGAATACCTCGACGTGCATCGCACCTGGCACGGCCTGGGCGGGCGCAGCACCTGCACGATGCTTTACGGCCACGTCGAAACACTGGCCGACCGCGTGGATCACCTGCGGCAGTTGCGCGCTCTCCAAGACGAGACGAAGGGCTTCGTGGGCTTCGTGCCCCTGGCGTATCAACCCGACGGCAACAACATCCCGGTCACACATCCGCCCACCGGCTTCGACTCGCTCCGCACCATCGCCGTGAGCCGCATCTACCTCGACAACTTCGACCACATCACCGCCTACTGGGTCGGCCTCGGCATGAAGCTCGCGCAAGTCGCTCTCAGCTACGGCGCGGACGACCTGCACGGCACGATCATCGAGGAACACATCTTCCACATGGCCGGCGCGAAATCGCCGCAACTCCAGACCGAAGCCGCAATGGTGAAGGCGATTCGCGAGGCGGGCCGCACCCCCGTGCAGCGCGGGACTTTCTACGAGCCAATCAAAGTGTGGGAGGACGCGCCGCTCGCGTCCGGCGAACCGTCCGTCCGCAAGTCCAAAGTGTTGGAAGACAATCTGGCGACGGCGTGAAAGCGATGGCAGCGGTATCTCAACAAACGAAGAAAGAGAGATGATATGGCACTGACTCGCGAATACAAAACGACGGTCGTGGTCCGCATCCAGCGGGACAAAAATTTTGCATGCGCTCTCTACGCCGAGGCGTTGAACGCCTTACTTGAAGGCGAAACCGAGGAAGGACTTTCCATGCTCTGCGATCTCGTTCAAGCGTGTCAGTTCCCCGAGTAATCCTGAACAGACTTCCAAAACTCCGAACATTCGTTCAAAAGGATTTCAGCGATTTCACAAACATTTTTTTCTTCATTCGCAAAAGTTTCGCCACCCGTGATTCGCCTTACCAGCCATTCAGCCGACAACTCAAAAGCGATTCCGGGTCGTTCGCTTCGGTCAAGTTTGACAAGTGAATCACAAACAAAGCGTGCTAAATCTTCAAAAAAGACCTCCGCACCTGGCCAACGAAGTTCGAGACGGTTTCGCATTCTCATTTCGAGATCCGTTCGCAAATCTTCTGGAACTTCAAAGTGCAAAGCTCTTGCCAGCGTAAAGCATCCAACCAAAGTCCCCATGCCCACAAAACCATCCCAATGCTTTGCCAAAAGGAGGTGAGGGTAGTCTCGTTCAAACCTGCGCCCCAAGGTTTCAAAAAGAACTCGAAACAACCCGGTCGCTTCTTCTGCTCGCTCAGTCAGTTTTTTGACCAGTTCTGGAGAAATAGTTTTGGTTGCCGGTAGCTCTTTTGACTGTGGGTCGGGATTTTCTACGATCAAACGCAAAGAGTTTTTTGAGCGCACCAATTCAACTGTGATCGCTTCACCTTTCTTCCAATCGTAATAATTTGGCTGGCTCAACAATTCGCCCCAAAACTTATTGTCACCGATGATGTCTCTCGCTCTGAGCCAGACAAGTTCATACAGACAATTGGGGGCAAGCGGCTTGCTTAACGGTTTCCCTGCAATCTCGACGAGCAAATCGTCAGGAAATCCTGGATGCCTGAATACATCCAAGTCCCTGCGTGCGCGGAAACGTCTGGTTTTTCCGTCCATTTTCGCGATTAGCGGAGAATCAATAACGGGAAGGTTCAAGGCTGCAATTTCGGCTTGAGCTAGTACGGTAATTTGAAATTGCTTCAAGGTGGAAAGTTTGAACAACCATGTAGCCTCAATTCCAACGCCGGGATCGCATGATTTGAAGAACCTTCCATCTGGGGATTTCACGAGCCAGCAAACATTGATGCCTTGAATTTCTGCACCGTGATTGCAAAACAAGAAAGTTGCCAAGTGTGTGCCGAAAGGAATCTCTTTCGGAGGTGGAAACAAGTCGCCACGCCAGGCTAATGCGACCCATCGCTCCAGATTGGAGTGGATGATGGTGTCGACTGGATCAAACTTTAATTCTTCCGGCTTCAA
>JAYVWQ010000170.1:0-3582 GCA_043785945.1 Akkermansia sp. | reverse complement strand
GGCGACTGCGTGGAGAGCGTGAAGACATGGTAGCCGAGATCCATGAATTGATCGGAGAGCGACCGGGGCAGGCTCGCCATGTAGTAGGCCGCGCCGGTGAAGAGAATGGGCGCGACTTCGCCAGCGGCGCGGCTCACCGCCAGAATTCCTCCGGTGAGAATGCCCGGCATGGCCTGCGGCAAGACCACCCGGACCACGGTCTGCAACTTCGTCGCGCCGAGTGCGAGGCTCGCTTCGCGCAGGCCGGGCGCGATGGCTTTCAAGGCTTCCTCGGTGGCCACGATCACCACAGGCAGCGTCATCACGGCCAGCGTGAGCGAAGCCCAGATGAGGGCGGGCTTGCCCCAGACGGCCTCGGGATTTTGCAGCAGGGCGTCGAGATTCTGGCCGACAAATGCGATGAAAAATCCCAGCCCGAACAGCCCGAAGACGATGGAGGGCACGCCGGCCAGATTGTTAATCGCACCGCGAATCACCCGCACGACGAGGGAGCCGGGGCGTGCGTATTCAGTCAGGTAAATCGCGGTGGTGACGCCGATGGGGATGACGAAAATGGTCATCAGGAACACGCGCGCCGCCGTGCCGAAGATCATGGGGAACACGCCGGCGTTGTTCACATCGAACATGTCCTTCTCCGTGCCCGCCGTGATGAATCGCCACGAGAATCCCGCCCAGCCGTGCCAGAAGACATTGCCGAGAATGACGGCCAGCAGCGCGAGGATGAGGAGCGTGGCGAGACCGGTCAGCCCACTGAAAAAGAACGAACCGAGATCAAACTCCGAGCGGTGGAAATGTTTTCCACGCGACACGTCTTGGTTTGAAGCGGTGTTCGACATGATCATGCGGGGTGGAAGTCCGGGGCGCGGCGATTCGTCAGGTAGGGCGCGGCGCTCCGCGCGCGCCGCGAATCGGAGAGGCGGACAAAAACATTCACCGGATGCGGACGGCACAGGCAGTCCGATCCATTTCGTTGGGCATCACCACACCCCGGCGCGCGCGGAGCGACGCGCCCTACCGGCCACACCCGATTCAGAGCGTTCTGTCCTACTTCAATGGAGAGGGGGACCAGATGCGCACCGTCGTTGCATCGCAAATTCCCGCTCACGCCCGGCCCTCCAGCTTGTGTTTGAGGCGGTGAATGACGAGGTCGGCGATGAAGTTGGCGCAGAAGGCCACGACGAAGAGGAGCGCGCCAATCATGAAAAGCATCCGGTAGTGGTGGCCGTCCACCACGGTCTCGGCCAGTTCGGCGGCGATGGTCGCGGTCATGGTTCGGGTCGAGTCAAAGATGTCCCACGACACGATGCTGGCGTTGCCGCTGGCCATGAGCACAATCATCGTTTCCCCGATGGCCCGGCCGAAGCCCAGCACGGCGGCGGCGAACACCCCGGGAATCGCGGCGGGCAAAACGATCTGCCACGCGGCCTGCCATTTCGAGGAGCCAAGCGCCAGCGCCGCCTGAGTGTAGCTGCGCGGCACGCTGGTCAGCGCGTCTTCGGCGATGGAAAAGACGACGGGAATGATGGCCAGTCCGAGCGCGAGTCCGGCGACGAAGGCGTTCAGTCGCGAATCATAGTTAAAAACTTTCTGCAAGACCGTGGCCATGACGATGAGGGCGAAAAAGCCGAGCACGACGGAGGGAATGCCCGCGAGCATTTCGATGGCGGGCTTGAGCCATTCCTTGGTGCGGGGCGAGGCCAGTTGCGAAACGTAGATGGCCGCGCCGAGGGCGAGCGGAAAACTGAAGACGAGGGCGACGAGCGTGGCCTTAAGCGAACCGATGATGAGCGGGACGATGTTGTATTTATGAATGTTCGAGACGGGCTGCCAGATGGAAACGGGCTTGTCGTAGTCGCTCCACTGGTAGGGCTGAAGGAGGTAACGCCACTGGGTCGTGTTGATGGCCGCGTCTTTGTCGGCGGGGCGTTCCTTGGACTCCTCCAGCTTCACTTCCATGAGGGTCCGCCGGGTTTCGTCATCGAAATTTTTCCACTGGGCGGCGGTGACGCCAAGGTATTCCTGCAACTCGGCCGGGGAGTGTTTCGCCATGTCCGCGACGGGAATGGTCGTGAACACTTTGCTGCTGTTCATCCGGCCCGCGAAGATCGGCCAGCCCTTGTTCGCGACGAAGGCGAAGATCAGAAAGACCATCACGATGGCCGAGAGCGAGGTGAGGAAGATGCCCTTCTCCACCAGCCACTCCAGCGGGCGCGACTTGTGGCCGGTGGCGAGGGAGGACCATTCCACCTGCACCGGCGATGGCGTCGTTTTCAGTTCAGAGTTCACAGGCGGAGAATTCCCGGATCGAAAAACCCCCGGCGCACGCGGAGCGATCCGCCCCACCTTGAGCCTCACCGCTGGTAGGGCGCGTCGCTCCGCGCGCCCCGTCCGGGGCCTGGCACCGATGGGCTGGGTTCTGATTTAAGGTCATGTTGCTTGGTGGTGATTCGCAGAAAGGGCGGGCCAGCCCATGCACTTTGGCACTGACCCGCCCCGGTGATCGCGGAGGAACCAACGATCAAATCATCATTTTATTCGCGGAGGTTTTTCGGCAGCGGGAAGTAGCCCACATCCTTGACGATGGACTGGCCCGCGTCGCTGCGAATCCAGTTGATGTAGGCGGAGATCTCGCCCTTATCGAGCGCGGGATTCACGTACACATACAGGTAGCGCCAGATGGGGTAGATGCCCTTGACGACATTCTCCTCGGTGGCCTCGATGCCGGGGCTGGCGGCGTCCTTTTTCACGAGCAGGGCCTTGGCACCCTGACCGTAGGCGGCGCCGCCGTAGCCGATGCCGCTCTTGTCCTTGGCCACCGCCTGCAGCAGCGCGGCCGTGCCGGGCATGGTCTGGGCGCTGGCCACGAAGTCCTTGCCCTTGAGCACATGCTCCTTGAAGAACTCGTAGGTGCCGGAACTGTTCTCGCGACTATAGACGGTGATGGGGGCATCGCTGCCGCCCAGTTCCTTCCAGTTGCGAATTTTCCCGGTGAACACCAATTCGAGCTGCTCAAGGGTGATCTCTTTCAACGGGTTGCTCTCGTTGACGTAAATGGAGAGGCCGTCGAGCGCGACCTTGTATTCGGTCGGGCGCTTGTTGAAGGCCTGCACGCAGTTCGCGATCTCCGCCGCCTTCATCTTGCGCGAGGAGTTGCAGAGATCGGTGGTCTTGTTTTGCAGCGCGGCAATGCCCACGCCGGAGCCGCCGCCGGTCACTTGAATCTTGGTGGCGGCGTTCTTGCCCATGTAGGTCTCGGCCCATTTCTGGGCGAGCACGACGAGGGTGTCGGAGCCTTTGACCGTGATGTTGCCCGCGTGGGCGGAAAGCGCCGTGGCAAGAACCAAGAGGGTCGAGGCTAGGATGAAGGTGAACTTTTTCATAATGTCTATTGTTTAGTGAAAGTGCGGCCCCCGCTTAGAATTTCCAGATGGCGTCGAGCTGGACGCGGTGCGCGACCGAGCTGTTGGCCGCGGTCTCCGGGGAGGGCGCGTCGATGAGGTGGTAGTTGTAGTAGGTCACGCCCACCGTGAAGGCGTCCGAGATGGAGTAAGCCAGCTTGGCCACATGCCCTTGCAGACCGGT
>JAYVWQ010000169.1:0-5148 GCA_043785945.1 Akkermansia sp. | reverse complement strand
TCGCCGAAGATTTCGCCGATCTTGTATTCGATGGTGTTCGGGCCGGTGGCCTTTTGTTTGAAGGCGTGGAGGTAGGGGAAGAGCTTCTGGTTGACGAAGGCGAGGAGGTCGTCGCCGGTCTGCGCGGTGTGGTGGTCGATCTTGCCGTCTTTGCCCTTGGGTGCGGCCCACGCTTTCCAACGGTAGGGGGCGTCGAGGATGGGGGAGTATTTCTTGCCGTCGAGGGCGGCTTCGGTGGCCTTGTCGTGTTCGAGGGCATCGAGGTATTTCAGGAACAGGAGCCAGGAAGTCTGCTCGGTGTAATCCAACTCGCTGGCGCAACCTGCCTCTTTGCGGAGGATGTCGTCGATGTTTTTGAAGGCTTGTTCGAACATGGGTGGTTACGAGCCGCGCGTCATTCCGCCCTGTTGCGCCGGCCGGGCCAGACTGAGGATGTGGGGAGTGTGACTCATGCGTTTTTGGCTGCGGCTTTGTGCCACAGGCGCCGCGAGGTTGTCACGCAGGGAAACGTGCTGGTCCCAAAGTATTGCCGCCCGCGCCCTTCAATTCCACCGCACGACCTTGTCCTGCAAAAAATGGACAGCCCCGGCAGCAGGTGCCAGCTTTAGCGAGCGGAGGTCACCCTCCGGTCATTCCCGGGTAATCAAAGAAGGTCAAATACGATTCCCCGCGCGCTTCGCGGAGGAGGAGCAGTGCCAGTTCGCGCGCGTGGTAGTCGCCCCACATGGAGCTTTCGCCGTTGGGAATTTTCTGACCGGGCGCGATGTGGTCCCAGCCATTCGGACGGTGATAGACGGAGTGCAGAAGCAGTCCTTGATGCTTCGGGTTGGTGGAAAGATACGGTTCGGCGAACAGCGTCTCCGCGATGGTGAGTCCCGCCTGCCGATAGCGCGCGCCGTCCGTTTTCTTTCCGTGCGCGATCAGATAATTGCCGAGGCGGATAAACCCCTGCGCCGCGATCGCCGCCGCCGAAGAGTCCACCGGCTCGTGGCGGTTGAACGGGTCGGAGAGCTTGTCCAAATAATTTTTCGGCAGACGATGCAGGTTCGGCGCGCCCGTATCCCACATCGGGATGCCATCACGGCAAGAGTTTTCGAAATAGAAGTCGGCGGTGGCGGTGGCGGCTTGGAGAAAGGCCGACGTGACCTGAGCGGACACGCCCTCCACCGTTTTCAGAAACTCCAACTGCTCGGCAAACCCGCACAGCGCCCAGGCCAGCCCGCGCGTCCAGGTGCTGAAGGGCGAGTAGCCCTGCTGCGAGTTCGGACAGCGGAACACGCCGTTGGCCGGGTTGAACACCGCCTCATGCGCGGTGCGCCCGCGCACATCGTAGGCGTCGCGGCCTTCGCCGTAATAAATCGAGTAGGTCGCGGTGTTGAGCGCGTGTTCCACCAACCGTTGGAGCAGCGAAATCTTTTCGTCCTGTTCGCCCATCAGCACATGGCCCAACTGATAGGCCACAGCGAGTGAACGGCACGAGCGGATCGTGTCCACAAAGAGCGAGTGCGCGCCGTTGAAGGAGTGGATGAAGCCGGTGCCGTCCGCGAGCTTCGTCCAGCGCGCCGCCTGCACCGCGCCGGAAACCTTCAGCGCCAGCTCATAGAAATCATGTTCGCGTTCGTTGAAGGGAATCTTCCCCTCGCGCATGAGGCGGCGGAGATTGCCGTAGGTCGAGACGTTGTTGAAGCCGTGGTCATGCACTCCCGTGTGGGAAACATGCGTGGCCATGTGGCGGATGGTTCCCTGCCGGCCAATTTCCAGAAAGCGCTCGTCGCCCATCGCGTCGAATTGCAGCAGCGCGGAGCCGTATTGAAAACCCTGCGTCCACTCCGTCCAACCGCGCGAGGTGTAGCGCCCCTGCAAGGTAAAGACCGGCGCGCCGGCGTCGGCCTTCCAAGATTTCTCGATACTCAGAATCTTCTGCGCGGAGAGTTCAAAGAGCCGGTTGATCTTGGGAACGAGTTTCTTCGGCGTAAGCGAGTGATTGATGCGGGTGGGCATGGGATTATTTCAAGGGAATGAGCAGCACATCGCGAGCGTTCTTTGCAGCGGGGTCGCGGTTCAACAAACGTAGGCATCGCTCGTCGTGATACACGGCGACAGCTTTGCGCAAGAGAGGTTCGAGGTCGCGCTTCTCATTCTTGCCGCGCTCGTAAGGCCATTCCTTGTCCGGTTGCTCGGCGTAAGGGAGAAGAAAATCCAGGCCGCTCTTCAGGCTCGCGCCATTCGTCGAGGCAAAATGCCAGAGGTCCACGCCCAGATGCTCGCCCCGCGTCGCGAGCGTGAAGAGCGCCGACATATTGAACCGCGAGTAGCCGAAGGAATCTTCGCGCGCCAGTTCGAGCGGTTGGCTGCCGTCCACTTTGAACTGCCGGGCGATGCGATTGGTCGCCGCTGACCCGACGATACGGCGCGCAAGATTTGTTTCACCGACGAAGAGCGCGAGGTGCGTGACCTGCGCGTCGTACCACGAGCCGTGGTTGTTCTTCGCCGCGCGTTCGTCGCGTCCGTTCTTGCTGGTCTGCGTCCAGTCGAGGAAGGCGTGCAGCCACTGCTGCATCGCATCGTCATCGGCCTTCGACCAGTGCTTGGAACCAGCGAGCAGGCCCACGGCGTCGCACACTTCCATCAGGCTGCGGCTCTCGATCATGCCGATGCCCCGCCCGTTGTTCACGCCAGGGATGGCCTGGGCCTGATCGAAGTTCGGATTCATCCGCGTGTCGGGATTCAAAAACCACACGCGCAGAAATTTTGCCGAGTGCGCGGCGTAGCGTTCGTCGCCGGAGAAATAATACGCGAAGGCCAGCGTCCCGGCAGTGTTCGCCATCCGCCCCAGGCGCGGTGCGTCGGAGTGCTCGTCACCGCTTTCGGGATTCCGGTGGCCGTCGCGCCGGATGTAGGGCCGCCCGTCAGGCTTCGCCGGGTCGGGCCAGAAGTACGGAGCCTGGCTGAAGTAATCATGCTTGTCGCCGCTCGCGCCGGCGCGCGCTTTTTCCATGACGGACGGCGGTTTAATTTCCAGCGCGCGATTCGCGTCGTTGATCAGCTTGCGAAAGGCCGGCAGCACCGCCGCATCTTTCGCCCGCACCCGCGCCCGCATCGGTGGCAGCACGCCGGGACTGACGCTGAAAACACGGGGGGTTGAAACCGGTTCTTTCACTTCCACCGCCGTCATCGGGCCGACCGCAAGCGCGCATAAAGAAACCATGATTCCTGCATGAAAGCGTTGCCCCATGATCTAGCGGTAAACCTCCCGGCGGTGCCCGATCTCGATGACGAGCACCAGCAGCAGATCATCTTCAATGCGATACACGATCCGATAATCGCCGACACGGATGCGCCAGTAGGGCAGGCCCGTGAGTTTTGTGCCGCCCACGGGCCTGGGGTTGTCTTGCAGTGTTTCGATGTCGCGAATGATGCGTTGCCGGAGTTTTTCGTCACGCAGCTTGCGAAGAAACTTCAGGGCGGCCGGCTCGAACTGAACGCGATAGGACATCGGCGGAATCTCACTTGAGACCGAATTCCCGCTTCACTTCTTCCAGCGAAACGCGCGGCCCGCCCTGCGCCTCCGCCTTCTGCGCGGCCAGACCGTCTTCGAGGTCTTCCATATGTTGCAGGAACCAGCGCGCCAGTTCCTGACTCTGTTCCACCGGCAGTTCCGTGATGGCTTTTTCGATTTCAACAACCGTGCTCATGGAAATAGAATAATTAAATCCGCGCTTCCAGCAACGACAACTCACAGCCTCCGCAGATGAAACCCGCCATCCACGTTCAAGACCTCGCCCGTGCTGAAGGGCAGCAGTTCCTGCGCGATGGCCGCGACGGCCTTGGCCACATCCTCGGGCGTGCCCCAGCGCGGGATGGGCGTCAGTCCCTGGCTGATCAACTGGTCGTATTTCTCCTTCACTCCGCTCGTCATGTCGGTGGCGATGATGCCGGGGCGGATTTCATAGACATTGATCCCAAACTCCGCGAGCCGCGCGGCGAAGAGCGGCGTCAGCATGGCCAGCCCCGCCTTGGCCACGCAATAATCACCGCGCATGACCGACGCCGTGTAGGCGCTGATCGACGTGATGGTCACAATCTTGGGCCGGCGTCCGGTGAAGCCCGGCGCCGTCACCAGCTCGACCATGAATCGGGCGGCGAGTTGCGTGACGAAGTACGGCCCCTTGAGGTTCACATCGAGCAGCCGGTCGAAGCTCTCCTCCGTCGCGCCGAGAATGTCCGTGCGCAATTCCGGGGCGATGCCCGCATTGTTCACCAGCAAATCCAGCCGCCCGAACTGGCTGCGCACGAAGTTAATCATGCGCTGCCGCTCCACGCTCACGGAGATGTCCGCCTTGTAGATGTCCGCGCGAATATTCCGGTCCTGGCTCATGGCCAAAGCCCGGCAGGAGAGAGCGGCGTCCTGCGCCGCCGCCTGGTTGTTCGAGTAATTGATCACGAGATCGTAACCCAGCTCGGCTAATTGAAGCGCAATGCCGCGCCCAATGCCCCGCGATCCTCCCGTGATAAGTGCAACTGGATTCATGAAGCCGCAAGCTTAGGAAAACCTGTGTGCCGAGCGCAAAGCGGAAATCTCCACCGATCACGGTTAACGAAAATCCGCCCCGGTGGGGAGAGTCGGTCGGCCCCGGAGCGCGCTCGTCCTCGGGCGCAGCATTATGGGAAAGTCCGTGGGCGTGGATTTCTCCAACGCGCTCGCCGTCATCACGCTGCGGCGCCCCTCTTCACCGTTTGACACCCGCCCACGCCGGGCCTATAACGCGCCCTCGTTCGACGTAGGAACAATCAAACAAAGAAAATTATGCCCATCGCTGTTGGAACCAAAGCCCCCGATTTCAAACTCAAGTCCAAGTCCGCCGCCGGCCTCGCCGACGTGCAGCTCAGCGCCAACTTTGGCCAGAAGAACACCGTCCTGCTGTTCTTCCCGCTCGCCTTCACCGGCGTCTGCACCACCGAGATGTGCGACGTGACGGCGGGCCTGAAGCAGTTCGAGCAGTTGAACGCGTCCGTCATCGCCGTGAGCGTGGACAGCCCCTTCGCGCAGGAAGCCTGGGCGACCAAGGAAAAGATCGGCATCACCATTGTCAGCGACCTGAACAAGGAGACGATCAAAAATTACGACGTGGTGTTCCCGATGCTCGC
>JAYVWQ010000168.1:0-4908 GCA_043785945.1 Akkermansia sp. | reverse complement strand
GCGAAGGCGGCGAAGGAAAAGAAGCAAGTGAGGCGTCGCGGCCTTCGCTTCCTTCGTCCACTTCGCGCGAAATCCCCTTGGAGAAAAACGGCTTGCCCTCCAGGCCGTTCACGATGCGAGTGATTCCATCTCGCAAGTGAAGGACGTTGAAGTTAATTAGGAAGCCTAGGCGCAGCGGAATCAGGCGGAGATAATTCGTGGTGATTTTGCGAAATACCGGCGTGACCGCCTCAACGGATTTCAATTCGACCAGGACGAGTTTCTCGACAATGAGATCGGCCCGGAACCCGACCTCGAGTTGCTCTCCCTCATAGATGACCGGGATGGCCCTTTGCCGCTCGACCTGAAAGCCGCGCCGCTCCAGTTCGCGGGTGAGAGCCGTTTCGTACACGGATTCCAATAAACCCGGGCCAAGCACCGTGTGAACTTTGAACGCGGCATCAAGCACCGCCTTGCCGACCTGCTCCTCGTTCATGGCGTTCCTTCGCGGCCTTCGCTTCCTTCGTCTGCTTCGCGGGACACTTCCTCCACTTCTGCCCGTTCGAGCGCCATCGAACGGCGGATGAAGACGAACGAAATCACCCAGACAAACGGAAAGAACAGGATGCCGAGGATCAGCCACGTCAGCGTGAAGCCACCAAAGCGCGTGGCCATGAGGTCGGGCCAGAAGTAGTTAGCCAGCGGCAGTCCGAGCAGCGCGATGAGGAAGGTGAGCGCGCAGGCAATGGAGAGCTTGAGCTGCCGCCGCATGAGCGAGTGGAGGAACGACTCGCTGTGGATGTCCGGCGGTTCAGGGCTTGGGCGATTCATGGGCGGTGGTGTAACAGAGGCAGTCGGCACGGGGCAAACAACTTGGCGTGCCACTGCCTGAAGCGCTCCGTCACACCTTCGTCCCGCCCAGCATCAGCACTCGCTTGAATTGCGCCTCACTCATCGGCGTGACGGAGAGGCGCGATTGTTTCACCAACGGCAGGTCGGCCAACAGCTTGTCGGTTTTGATCTGTTCGAGCGTCACCGGCTGCGCCAGCGCCTTCACCGGAACGAGATCCACGCAAGACCAGTCCCCATCCTCCGCCGTGGCGTCGGGGTAAAATTCTTTCTCCACGCGCGCGAGGCCGATGACGTGTTTGTCGGAGACGCTGTGGTAGAAGAGCACGAGATCGCCGCGCTTCATGGCGCGCAGATTATTGCGGGCCTGGAAATTCCGCACGCCCGTCCAAGCCGCGCGCTTGTCCTTCACGAAGGTTGCCCACGAGTAGGCCTCGGGTTCTGATTTCACGAGCCAGTAATTCATGCGAGAGATGGTAGCAGCCGAGGTGACGAGGCTCACGCTCGTTTTGATCAGAGCCTTCTGACGTCGGCTGCTACGAAGGTCAGCGCGGCTCCTCGACTGTGATCAGCACGTCGATCTTGTCCGGCGTGAGGGTTTGCTTCTGCCCGCTGGGCCAGGTGATTTCGAGCGCATCCACCTTCGTCGCGGCGCCGAGTCCGAACGTGACCGGCAGCTCGGACGCGGCGAGATAACTGCGCGTCGGGTTCACTTCGCGGGTCAGGGTTTGGCCGCCCACTTTCGCCACGACCTTTGCGCCGATGGCGCTGCGGTTGGATTTGGTGCCGACCAATTTCACGCGCAGCCAGTGGTGCTGGAGCTGTTGGTCATTGCGGAGGAGCAGGGGAGCGCCGCCCGTTTGTGTGAGCACCACGTCAAGGTCGCCATCGCCGTCGATGTCGGCGAAGGCCGAGGCGCGGCCCACCAGCGGCTTGAACAAATCGCTGCCCGCGTGCGCCGCATCCATGGCGGCAAAACTCGCGCCGCTCTTCGCGCCCGTGTTCCAAAAAAGCTGCGCGGGCTGGCGGTAGCTCTGGCTCTTTTGCAGCTTCACGATTTCCTCGTCGAGATGGCCGTTGGCCGAGAGCACGTCGAGCCGCCCGTCGAGATCGTAGTCGAAGAAGAACACGCCGAACTTCAGCAGCAGCCGGCTGGCGGGTCCGAGGCCCTCGGGAATCGCCTCGTCGGTGAAGCTCATGCCGCCGGGCTGCGAGACGTAGAGCGCGGTCATCTCGTTGGCGAAGTTCCCGATGGTGATGCCGAGCGCGGTGTCGTTGCGGTAGTGCGCCGCGTCGATGCCCATCGCGCCGCGCGCGTTGCCGTAGCTGTCGAAGGCCACGCCGCAGGTCGCGCCACATTCCTTGAAGGTGCCGTTCTTCTGATTGTGCAGGACGAAATTGGGCGTCGTGTCGTTGGCCACCACGAGGTCCATGAAGCCGTCGCCGTCCAAGTCCACCGGCACCACGCCGAGCGTTTTCGCGGACGGCACGCCGGTGGAGGCGTTCTTAATCTGCACGCCCGCCTGAGCGGAAACGTCGGTGAACTTGCCATTGCCGTCGTTGTGATAAAGCGTGGGGAAGGTGCCGCCGAAGTTCATGGGCTGGCCGTAGGCGCGGGTCTTGCCGTCGATTTTGTAGCCGACCTCCGCATCAATCTCGCGGGACCATTTCACGTAATGGCCCACGAAGAGGTCGAGTCTGCCGTCGTTGTCGTAGTCGAAGAAGCACGCGGCCGTGCTCCATTGCCCATCGCCGCCCAAGCCCGCGCTGGCCGTCACGTCGGCGAATTTTCCGCCACCGAGATTTTTGAAGAGATGGTTCGTGCCCACGCCTGTCACCAGCACATCGGTCAGTCCGTCGTTGTCGAAATCGCCGACGGCCACGCCGGTGCCATACAGGCTCACGTCCAGGCCGCTGCCGCGCGTCGCGTCGGTGAATTTGCCGGTGCCGTCGTTGGCGTAGAGCGCGAGCGTGGGAACTGCCGGTTGCAAACCGGCAGCACGTTGCCACGGCCACGGCTGGCCGTTGATGAAAAGCAAATCCTGATCGCCGTCATTGTCGAAGTCGAGGAAGGCCACGCCCGCGCCCATCGTCTCCGGCAAAAGTTTTTCGGGCGACGCGCTGTTGAAGTGCGTGAACGTGATGCCAGCGGCGGCGGTGATGTCGGTGAACTTCACGGTGGGGATTTCCGCCGGCCTGGCCACCGCCGCTGCGGGCGCGCTCAACTTTGTGACCTGCGGCGCGGACTTCGGCTTGGTGCGTTTGGCGTAAAGGATTCCACCGATCACCGCTACCACGATGATGACGAGTCCCACCGCCGACCATCGGAAGGCCTTGCCGACCACGCGGTCGTCGAGGTGGGCGATTTCTTCTTCGGGCTGAATCTTGTTCGGGTCTTTGGCGTTCATGGGAAAATATTTTTGGAAGCGGCTTGGCTCACAGTAAGCGCGTTGGGAATGAAGCGGCCCACGACGTTCATCGCGTGGAGGCTGTGGATGGATCTGCCGCCTTGTTCGTTCGCGCCGCTTGCAATTCCGGCGCTCCGTTCCGTTGCAACGGATAAATCACCGTGGCCTGCGCGGCGTGGTCGGCGGCGGGATCGCGGCGGCGGGCGGCGGCCACGGCACGGTCGCGGGCGTTGTCGTCGGGCCGATAGCGCTCGTGCAGCTTGCGATGCTGCGCGGCGAGTTGGGGCTGGCCGAGGCGTTCGTAGATGAGCGCGAGGTTGTAGTGCGCGGCCACGTTTTCCGCGTCGATCTCCAGTGTGCGCTTGAAGCGGGTGACGGCGTTTTGCAGCCACTTCTTCTGCGCTGCCTCATCGCCGCGCTCCTGTTTGGCGCGCTCGAAAAGCGTCTGGCCGAGTTCGTTGATCACCTCGTAGTCGAGGCCAAAGTTGAAACCGCGCTTGTCCAGTTCCTCGTAATGATCATCGAGGATGCTGGTGAACTCGGTGATGGCTTTGTCGAGGTAGCCGTTCTGTTTGTTCACGAGGCCGTTGAGCCACGCGACGGTCCAGCGCGGCGCGGGCGGCTCAAATTTAGCCGCGCGCTGCAACGCGGCCACGGCGTCGTCGAGCCGGCCTTCCTTGAAATAAACGCGCGCCAGGTTCAGCGGGCCGTCGTAGCGCCCAAGTTTCTCGACTTGTTCAAAGGCGTCGGCGGCTTGCAGGAGTTCGCCCTTCTCACTGCCCTTGTCCGTGCCTTCGAGGAGCAGGCCGATGCCGTAGTCGTTCCAACGCTGCCAGAGAGGAATGGAGTTGGTTTCGAGTTTCGGGTTTCCAGTTTCAGGTTGAGCGGCGTTCGCGATGGGGAAAGTCAGGGTATCACTCGCGATGGTCGTGATGGGCAGTTCGTTCGTGAGTTGGAACGGTGCGCCGTTCGAGTAGCCCTTCCCGAAGACGTAGTTCATGTAAATGGTGTCAAACTTCCGGTAGTTCAGTTTCGCCGCGAACGTCACGGAATCTCCAGCGTCGGCGGGAACCGTGAAAGTGTAGTGAACGACCTGGGCCGCGCCGGGCGGAATCTGGTGGTTGTAGAGGGGCGTGAAGATGTCCTGCGGATTGCGGCGGTCGATGCGGTTGCCATCGCGGTCGAGCATGAAGACGTTCAAGAAGTGCGACCACGCATCGACTTCTTTGTGCGCACCCAGCCCGCCGCTGCGCCCCAGCAGCGTGCCTCCGTCGCCTCGCTGGGTTCCGCCCATGACCCTCGCATCCACCCAGACTTCATTCGAGTCCACCGTCCCCTGCGTGAAGGGATGGCCGAGGCGCAGCGTGCGCAGGACGACTTCGACGAGGTAGGTCTGTCCCCGGCGCAGCGCGGGCACCTTGGGCCGCAGCGGCGCGACGAGTTTGCCATCAATCGTGCCGCCTTCGCGCACGCCGAAGATGTCCACGCGCAGGGAGCCGCGCAGGAAGGCTTCCTGGGTTTTAATCACGGCGTCGAGTTCGGCCGCCGTGTTGCCGAGGGCTGATGCGCTTGAGTAATCGCCGCGTTTCCCCTCACCCCGGCCCTCTCCCGCCGGGAGTGGGAGGCGCGAAGCGGCGTTGCTGGAAATTCCTTGGACTGACTTGGCTAATCC
>JAYVWQ010000167.1:0-4765 GCA_043785945.1 Akkermansia sp. | reverse complement strand
TGTCAAAACTCTTTAGAAATGTCCTCTGTTTAACTCACGAGAGAATGTCCTCTTGATTGTTTGTTCTTCGTGGTCCGCTGTTCCCGGGCCTTGATCCCGGTCCAAAACTTTCTTCCTGCTCCGACTCCCATCCGCCGCCAGGGATGGCTGGCCGCGGGCGCGGTCTTCATTTTCGTGGGGACCGGTTTGGTCTTCTTCTTCGTGGGCCGGGGCTTCCTCACTGTTCCTTCGGGCAGGGTCCGCCACTTGAGGGGCTGGCCCCGATGCACCAACTGCACCCGCCCGTTGCGCAACGTCCGCACGATTACCTTGCGCCGCACCAGGCTCAACGCTTCGTGTTGCCGGTCCAACTGGTAGCGCTGCCCGCCGCACGCCACCGTCCAGTCGCCCTGCACCACCCGCTCCTCTTCCCAGCTCAACACCTCGTCCAGGTTCCGGGGCACGCCCCGATGCACGTCCACGGGACTGGCCGCCTCCCGCCCAAACTGCCGATGGAACGCCCGCTGGTATTTTCCTTCCAGGAACCGGTTCGCACTTTCGAGGTCGCTGATCCCGGCCAGCCTCATCTCCTTCACCAGCCGGTCTTGCAGCGTGCCGTTCATCCGCTCCACCCGCCCTTTGGCCTGCGGGCTGTGGGCCATGATCAGTTCCCCTCCCAGCGCCTCCATGGCCCGCCCGAACTGCGTCTGCGGCGTCTTCCCCGCCAGTTGCTCGGCGATGCTGGGCTGGCCTTCGCACCGGTAGATGCTGTCCCGGTCCACGTACAGGCTGGCTGGCAGGCCATGCTTTCGCACCCAGCCTGCCAGCACGTCGTAGCTGGCCCGCGTCGTCTCCTCGGCGGAGAACCGCGCGCGCATCCGGTTGGTCGCGTCGTCCACCATCACCATCAGCACGCACTTGGGGCCGCGCCCCTCGAACCAGTCGTGGTGCGAGCCGTCCAGTTGCACCATGGCCCCGAAGCTCGGCTTGCGCTCGCGCCATTGCCGGTGCGCCTGCTTGCGGCACCGCACCGTGTGCTGGCCCTCGGCCATGCGCCAGCGCCGCAACGTCTCGTGATCCACCACCAGCTTTTCCTTGGCCAGATGTTCGGCCATCAGCGTCGGGCCGAAGTCGGCGTAGCGTTCCTCCGCATAGCCGGCCAGGGCCTGCGCCCGCAGGGCGGGCGACTTGCGCCGCGCGCTGGCTTGGCCCCGCAGCCGATGCACCAGGCCCGCGTCCCCATCGGCCTGATACCGCTTCCAGATGCGCCGGCTCTGGCGGTAGCCCACCGCCATCAGCTCCGCCGCCTGCACCAGCGTCAGCTCCTGTTTCTTGACGCCCACCATCACCGTCAATCGTGCCCGCTCTTTCCGATTCATTGTTAATGCCTCCATGTGCTGGCGCGGTTGCTACCGCAACCGCGCCAGCAAGGGGACATTCTTATCGAGTTACGATGGGGACATTCTCATGGAGTTCCGACACGCCCGTCACCGCAATTGACAGCGCGCGCGGCCTTTTCGCACTCTCCCGGCATGTCGAAATCCGCTCTCGGTCGTGGGCTTGGTGCGCTGTTGGGCAACTCGCCCGCCAGTCACCCCGCCGCGCCCACCCCTCCGGCCACGCCCGCGCCCGCGCCGGACAATCGCGAGCGGGTCTTGCGCGTGAAACTCGATCAGGTGCGCCCCAGCCCATTGCAGCCGCGCAAGGATTTCACTCCCGAGGCGCTGGAAGAACTGGCCGCCTCGATCAAAGAGCAGGGCATCGTGCAGCCGCTCATTGTTCGCGACCGCCAGACGCACTTTGAACTCATCGCCGGTGAACGCCGCTGGCGCGCGGC
This sequence comes from Akkermansia sp., assembly GCA_043785945.1. Classification (GTDB taxonomy): domain Bacteria; phylum Verrucomicrobiota; class Verrucomicrobiia; order Limisphaerales; family SIBH01; genus JANNGC01. Next base: position 2,949 of record JAYVWQ010000167.1, on the reverse strand, counting down.
GCAGTTGATCGGTCTGGCCGAGGTGCCCGTCATCGTGCGCGAGGCCGACGACCGCACCGTGTTGGAACTCGCCCTCATCGAGAATCTCCAGCGCGAAAATCTCAATCCGCTGGAAGAGGCGCTCGGCTACGCGCAGCTCGTCGGGCAGTTCGCGCTCCGCCAGGAAGACGTGGCTACGAAGGTGGGCAAGAGCCGCGTGGCCGTGGCCAATGCGCTCCGACTGCTCAAGCTCGCGCCGGAAATTCAGACCTACGTGCGCGACGGACGCCTTTCCGTCGGTCATGCCAAGGTGATTTTGTCGCTCACACTTCTTGAGCAGCAACGACTCGCGGCCGAGCGCATCTTAAAGGGCGGTTTGACCGTGCGACAGGCGGAGGAACTGATCGCGCAGTTGCAAAACCAGCCTGTTCCCGCCGCTGGAAAAACCGCGCTTCCCGCGCTCGTGGGCAATCGCGATGCACATGTGGTGGCGGTGGAAAACCAGTTGCGCGAACGCCTTGGCACGAAGGTGCAGTTGCGCTACCGCCACGGCAAAGGCGCGGTCGAAATTAAGTTCTTCAACGATGCCGACCTCAACCGGGTGCTCGAAATCATCGGTGTCAAAGTGGACTGACATGACATCCCCTGAGGAACTGCGCGAACAATGCGCCGGGCAACTTCTTGCCTCCGTCGAACGCGCGAGTCAGATGACCGCGTTTGTCGGCCTCGACGGTTTCGTCGATGAGATCAGCCATCTCGTTGATGTGCGGCACAATTCCGAATCGTTCGACCGCATTCCCACCATTGCGCGGCTGGCCGAACGCCTCGCTGGTGCGGCGGGTCAGAGCACGAATCTCGAAGCCGTGATTCAGCGCGTGAAGCTCGGCGGCAACGGTCCGATCATGGCCAATGCGCTGGCCCGCTTCGGCATCCGGGTCACGTATGTCGGCTCACTCGGTTATCCCACGCTTCATCCGGTCTTCAGTGATTTCGCGGCCCACGCCGAGGTTCATTCCATCGCGCCGCCGGGACTGACCGATGCGTTTGAATTTGAAGACGGCAAGGTCATGGTCGGCAAGACCGTGCAGCTCGGGGAAGTGAACTGGGCGAATCTCCAGCTCCGTTTTGGGCGGGACAAATTCGCCGAGAAATTCTTCGGCTCCGACCTCGTGGCCTTTGTGAACTGGACCATGCTGCCGTTCATGAGCGACATCTGGGCCTCGATTCAAAAGGAACTGGTCCCGCCCGCCCCCGACCGGCGGCGCAAAATTTTCTTCGACCTCGCCGACCCGGAAAAGCGGACCCACGACGACCTGCGCCGCGCGCTCGAGTTGATGGAAAAGTTTCATCCGCACTTCGACGTGCTCCTCGGTCTCAACGAAAAAGAAGCGTGGGAAGTGGGCGCGGTGCTGGGCCTCGACACCGGCGCGCGCACCCGCACCGCGCTGGCCCGGCTGACGGTGGAGATTCGCCAGGTTACCAGACTGAACACGCTTGTGGTGCATCCCGTGACCTGCGCGCTGGCCGCCAGCGGTGGCGAATGTGCGGTGGTGGACGGGCCCCACATCACGAAACCGCTTATCACCACGGGCGCGGGCGATCATTTCAACGCCGGCTTCTGCCTCGGCCAGATGCTGGGCTTTGGCGACGAGCTGTCCGTGCTGACGGGCGTGACCACGAGCGGCTTCTACGTGCGCAACGCCCAAAGCCCAAGCCTCCCCGACCTCGTGGACTTACTGCAAAACTGGCCCGCGTAAATGGCCCGCAAAAAATTTGTGAAACTGAAGATTCGGAACTACGGCGACCCGGTGCTGCGGCAGAAGGGCGTGCGCGTCGAAAAAATCACGGCGGAGATCAAGGCGCTCGTCGCCGACATGTTCGACACCATGCGTGAAGCGCGCGGCGTTGGCTTGGCGGCCCAGCAAGTGGGTCACGCGCTGCAACTCGCACTCATCGACGTGCGCGGCATCAAGGATCGCCCCTCCACGATGGAAGTGGACGGCCAGTCCGTGGACCCCGAAAAGCACATGCCGCTCGTGCTCATCAATCCACAGGTCACCTTGCTGGGCGAGAAGGTGATTGGGCCGGAGGGCTGTCTGAGCTTCCCGGAAATTTTCGGCGACATCACGCGTCCCGCCGAGGTCGAGGTGACGGCGATAACGGACGAGGGCAAGACGGTGGCCTTTCGCGCGGGCGGCCTGCTGGCCAAGGCCGTGCAGCATGAGTACGATCACTTGCAAGGGATTCTCTTCATCGACCGCATGACGACGGCCTCGAAAGCGGAAGTGCGGGACGAATACGAATTGTTGGCCGAGGAGACGAAGGCGGAGCTGAAGAAGAAGAAACGGTGATTGATCTGTCCATGCCTTCTCCCTCACCCCGGCCCTCTCCCGCTGGGAGAGGGAGAGGTTGTTTTCCGACTCACGAACTTTCGCGACGCTTGATTCGCTCAGATGGCGGGATGTGATTCTCCCTCTCCTTGGGGAGAGGGCCGGGGTGAGGGGGAACGGCTCACCATCCACTCGGCTAATGATCAAACTAAACTGGCGTCACCTGATCCGCTTCGGCTTTCTCCCGCCCTCGAGCAGGGAGCGCAGGCCGGGCGACTCCGGGTTCTTCGCCATCTCCTGAAAGTAAAGTTTGAAGACCACGCCGGCGAACCAGCCGGCCACTTCCGTCTCCGTTTTCAAATTGCGCCCCACCTCGTCCTTGAGCGCCACGTCGATGACCTGGGTGTTGGCCGGATTGGCGAGGTCGGTGATCTTCAGTTGGCCCACAGAAAGATAAAACGTGTCGATGCCGCCGAACTCAATGCCCGGCCCGCTGGATTTTTTCGGCGACGGAGCCTTCTCTTTGTCCTTCGCCGCCTTCTGCATCATCTCCAGATTCGTCCGGCCGTTCTTGTCCTTCACGATGTTCAGCTCGGCGATGCTCAGGCGCACCACCTTCATGTGCAGCTTGCCCTGCATG
>JAYVWQ010000166.1:0-3091 GCA_043785945.1 Akkermansia sp. | reverse complement strand
CATCCGCTTTCCGTCCGCCCGGATTCAACTCACGGCAGCACGGCGCGGAAGAACTGCGGGCTGGCACTCGCCGGCACCGTGAGGGTGAAAACGCCGTTGCTCGCATAGTGCGGCTCACTCCAAGTCGTCCACGCGCTGAGATCCGCGGAGCTTTCCACCCGCCACGCATAGCCGTCGAAGGCGCGGAAGTGCAGCCTGAGGTCAGCCCCGGTGCGCGTGACGGTGACGACGGGATCGGCGCGGACGAGCGCGAGCAACTGCGCGGGCAGCGCCTCATACGCCTCATCGGTCAGTCCGCCGCGCGCCAGATCAGCGTTCGACAAGTTCAACCACGGCGAGGCGATGCTCAGTTCCCGCACGGTGAGGAACGCGCTCACGTCCGCGAAATACTGGCCGGGCTGCGCGGCGCGCGCGCGGTTCAGGGCAGCGACGAGAGTGCTGATTTGCAAAGCGTGAGTGGTGATGATGCTGGTCTCGAATTCCGGCAAGTCGCCGATGACGGGATCGCTGAGCGTGTTGGAGAGAACTGTCAGCCCGGTCAGCGTCGCGGCCCAGGTCGCGGCGTTGGTGGTGTTGATGGAAGTGAGCGCGCGCACGTCGTTGGTGTTCAATCGCGCGGCGAGCCAGGCCACGAGCCGCCAGTCGTTGGTGGGATGCGAGCGCACATCGTCGGCCACCTCCAGCCACTCGTCGAGCGGGGCGGCTCCGGCCTTGAGATAGAGCGTCTGCCAGGGCGTGCCGCGATGGACCCGACCCAGCCACGACGCGGACAGCGGCGTGTTGGTGGGGAAGTTCCAATTGTCGGAGTTGTAAACACCGGGGTCTTTGATGCGGTAGTCCACGGACGACAAATCCTCGGACCATTCCAGGTTCGGATTCCCGCCCCACGGTGAGTAGCGCCGATTCAACATTCCCAAACTCGCCGGCCAGACATTCGAGGCGGGTGCGCTGGGCAGGTAGTATTGGCGGTTGGTGTTGGTGGGTGAAACCGTCAAGTCGGCGAGGTGGTAATGGACGAGCGGATCGTTCGCCTGCCAGGTGGTTAGCACGACGAGCTTCGCCGCCGGGTTGAACGGAGCCTGCATGGCCAGCGTGTTGTTCGTGGTGAAGGGAACTGTGGTTTGAGGTCCCAAGCCGAGGAAGTTGCGGAATGATTCAACGGACGATCTCTTGTCGTTCTCCGTCGCGATCCCGGTCAATCCGTAATCCCGCCAATCGGACACTGTGGTAAAAAACGAATCGGTGGACAACCGAAGCTGCTGCTTGATCCCCTCCGTCGGCGCGCTGGGCGACGTGCGATTGGTGTTCCAAAGTTGGATGAGGTTAGCCGAGGTTCCGGGAATGTTTTGATACGGATTCGGGTTCGCCACCAAGTCGCGATGCAGGTCCACCGTGTAAGCGCCGTCGAGGATCACGAAGTCGATGATGCGGTTCCCTTCCGACGCCAGATAGGTCAGCCGGTTGGAGAGCGTGAGCACCCAATAGGGCAGAGGAAAACCCACGAGCGGATCGTAGGTGTTGGTCGTGATGGCATCAAAGGCATTCAGCCCGAAACGGTAGGCCGAATTCGGCAGCGCCACTTGGTTCAACGATTGCGGCAGGATGAAGCCCTGGACCTCGCCTCCTCTCCAAGTCCCGGCATAGAGATTCGTCCCCGTCGCCAGCGTGGTCAGGATGTTCGTCTGCACGCCCAGCCCGTTCTCCAGCACTAGCGACGTCACGTTCGACACCGTCACGGTGATGGCGCGCGGATACGGTTGCGAGATCGAGTTCCACGCCTCCACCCCGAAGTAATTCGACACCCCGAGCAGATACATCACGTTCGTCCCGTTCGGGCGCGTGCCTTGCGCCGCGCTCGACCGCGTCACCTCCAGCTTGCGCTGCATGAGGATGTCCGAGCGCAGGGTGAATTCATTGAAGTTCGGAAATCCCTTCCGCGCCGCGATGACCAGCGGCAGGCCGTGCGGGTTCGAGTCCAGCCACGCGGCGAGCGTGCTCACGCGATGGTCATTGGTGAAGCCCGCGAGGAACACCCCGTTGCTCGTGGTGGCGAAGAGCGGGCGGAAGACTGCGGGCGAATCATTCGTGCTGGTGGCGTCGTAGAGATTGGCCGTGACTTGCAGGATGCGATGCACCGCCGCGCGGTATTGATTGGTCGGCGCGATTTGAATCTCCGTGAGCCGCCGCCCCAACTGCTGTTGCAGCAACTGGTCCGCGACCCCGTTGAAGAAAACCTCCGCCGGTTCCACCGCCAGCGCCGCGCGGGCGGCCTCTTTGCCAAGCGTGCCGAGCAGGAGAACCAGCGCGAGCGCGAGCCGTGCGCCGTGCGCGACGTGATGGGGAAATGGCAGGGAGCGATTCATTCGATTGGCGGCGGCAGGTTAACAGACTCCGGGGCCAAGTCAGCAACGGAACCTGCCTCCGCCTGGGAAAGAGTGTCCCGCGAAGGGGCGAAGGCGGCAAAGGAAGTGGAGAAAGCCCGGCGGGAAAAGCGGTGCTGAAGCCACCGCACTCCAAACGCTTCGCGCGGTTCGAGGCGGGAGGTTCGTCGCGCCAGCGTTTGGAGTGCGGCGGCTTTGAGCGCCGCTTTCGAGACGGTGGTAACGGCCAGATGAGCCCGGATATTACGAATATCGTCGGGCGTGCGAAGGCGGTGTCGCGCTGCGCTTGCCACCGCAGTCCAAGACGCGCTCGGCGGACCAGCCGCCCACTCCTTATCCCAACGGGATTGTGTCCTTCAGCCCAGGGTTGGCGCGCACTGCGCGCCTACCCTGGGTCGCTCGTGGAATAAAGATTTCCAACCCCAACGGGGTTGCAGCCTGCGCGCCGACCGATGCTGCAACCCCGTTGGGGTTGAAAATGTTTTGGGGACGATTTCCCAGGGTAGCTCGTGCCTCGCAACCCTGGGCTGAGGGCTGGAATCCCGTTGGGATTCTCCGACTTGGAGCACGACTACGCACCCGGCCGAAAGCGCTCTCGACAGCCCGCGCGCCCGGCCTAGAGCCTGTCATGCACTCTTGGCGAAGAGCAAAGGGAGCATGAGGATGACCAAGGCCAGCCAGTGGTAGGCGGCGAGGGTTTCAGCGAGGCG
>JAYVWQ010000165.1:0-4552 GCA_043785945.1 Akkermansia sp. | reverse complement strand
CGAGTGGCGCTTCGTCACCAACGACATGGTGGCACTGGAAAACCTGCGCATCGAAAAATTTCTGGAAGACGGCAAGACCCTGGAATGGACGGTGGAATCGCCCGCCTGCACCTTCAACACCACGTCTAAGGAAGCCAACGGCGGGACCAATGTTTATTTCCACACGGCGGACGAGCGGCTCTATCAAACGGGACGGGGATTCTCGTGGCAGCCGACCAACAGCCTGCTTATTCTCTCGAACGACGTGTACACATGGATTGACAAACAGGCGCTGACCAACGCGCCCACCAACAAATCAACCAACCGATGAAAACACTCTGGGCCTTGCCGCTCCTGGCCGTCGCCACCGTCTTCGCGGCGGAAACCAATCGTCCGCCCGCGCGACCGGGGTTGGAGATCAAGGCGTCGTTCAGCATCTTCGATTTGAAGAACAGCACCGCCTACTACAGCAACAACGTCGTGCTCACCGACCCGCCGGCCAAACCCGGCGACGCGTCCACCATCCTGCACTGTCATGAATTGACGGCCCGGCGCAGCGGATCGAACAAGATCGACACCATCGTGGCCGTCGGAAAAGTGGAGATTGATCAGGGCGACATGCACGCGCGCGGCGAACGAGTTGTCTATACTGCCACCAACGAGTGGATGGTTCTCACCGGTGGCCAGCCCATGCTTTATTCGTCGCAGGGCACGAACACGGGCGACGTGATCATTTACGACCGGCTCGTCGGCAAACTGTTCATCACGAACGTGACCACCATCCTGCCCGGCATCTCGCTGACCAACGCCAGCCCCGCCTCCACCAACAAAGCGCGCGCCCCGAAACCCCAAGCTGGTCCCGGCGGGCTTTTCAAATAATGTCCCTCGTCTCCACCGAAAGCCTGGTTAAATCCTACCGCCACCGGCGCGTGGTTGATGGCGTCTCCATCGCCGTCATGCCCGGCGAGATCGTCGGCCTGCTCGGACCGAACGGCGCGGGCAAAACCACCACCTTCAACATGGTGGTGGGCGTGGTGCGGCCCGATGAAGGCGCGGTAAAATTCCAAGGCACCGATGTGACCCGTATGCCCATGCACGAGCGGGCCCGCCTGGGCATGGGTTATCTCACCCAGGAGTCGTCGGTCTTCCGCAAGCTCACGGTCGAGCAGAACATTCTCGCCATCCTCGAAACCTGCGTGATCGGCCGGGACGAGCGCGAAGTCCGGCTCAAGTATCTCCTCGAAGAACTCGACCTCGCGCGCTTGGCCAAAAGCCGCGCCTACACCTTGAGCGGCGGCGAGAAGCGCCGCCTCGAAATCACCCGCGCCCTCGTCACCAGCCCCAAGCTGCTGATGCTCGACGAACCCTTCGCCGGCATCGACCCCATCGCCGTCTATGAGGTGCAGAAGATCATCCGCAAGCTGCGCGAGCGTGGGCTGGGGATTTTGATCACCGACCACAACGTGCGCGAGACGCTCAAGCTCATCGACCGAGGCTACATCATCCATCGCGGGCAGGTGCTGGTGGAAGGCGCGGCGGAATTTCTAGCCAGCGATCCGCAGGCTCGTGACATTTATCTCGGGCCGGAATTCAACATGTGACGGGCGGCGGGCAGGGGTTCGGGCGAGGCAGGTTAGCGCGAGGGCCTGAACGGGTCTGACGGAACAGGGCTTTGGTGGAAGGGTCCTCCTCCACAAAGCTCATTGGCCCGCGTCCGGGCATTGATGCACTTCACCGGAGTTGAGGGTCTGGACATTCTAACTCAGCGACTCGCCGCATCCACCATTCCCTACTCCTTGTCCATCAGCACGAACATCACGTCGGCCTCGCTCACCGGTTCGCCATCGACTGAGCACACGCCCTTGGCCTTGCCAATTTTGCCGCGCGACTTGGTCATCTCCACCTCGATGGTGAGGGTGTCGCCGGGGCGCACGGGCTTGCGCCACTTCACGCTCTCGGCGGACATGAAGTAAGCGAGCTTCCCACTGTTCTCAGCCTGCCGCATCATCAGGATGCCCGCGACCTGCGCGATGGCTTCCAGTTGCAACACGCCCGGCATGATGGGGTGGCCGGGAAAATGGCCGGCGAAATACGGCTCCCCGATGGTGACCTGTTTCACGGCAGTAATCTTGTTGCCGTCGATGCGCGTCACCTTGTCCACCATGAGGAAGGGCGCGCGGTGCGGGAGAATTTTCATGACCTGCATGATGTCGAGCGTCGCGCCATCGCGCACCACGGACTCGGTTTCGCCGGAGGCGGTGTCGGTCGCAGGTTTCTCAGAGGCCGCGGGCTTGTCCTTCACGATGGGCGTGGGCGGCGGCGCAAACGTCTGCGCGGCCACGAGCGGTTTGCGCATCTGGGTTTGAATGGCCCGGGCCAGTTCCACATTGCCGGTGTGGCTGGGCTTGATGGCGATGATGTGGCCCTGCAAAGGACGACCCAACAGCGCGAGGTCGCCGATGATGTCCAACATTTTGTGGCGCACAAACTCCTCCGGATAGCGCAGCGGCTCGTTGGTCAGCACCGCGTCGTCGCGAATGACGATGGCGTTCTCCAGACTGCCGCCCTTGATCAGCCCGTGTTTGTAGAGCGCCTGAATTTCCTCGAAGAAAACAAAGGTGCGGGCGTGGGCGATTTCCTTGCGCCAATTCTCGGGCGAAATCTCCAGGCTGTAGAACTCGGTGAAGCGCCCGCCCCCGTCCGCGCTTGTGCAACTGATCTTCAGTTTGTCGTGCGGGAAGATGGACATCATGGATTCGCCGGCCTGCAATTCAATCGGCTCCTTGACGCGATACGGTTCGCGCGTCTCGGTTTGGGCCACGGCCCCGACGGAATCAATCATGCGCACATACTCGCGCGCGCTGCCGTCGGCGATGGGCGGTTCGTTGGAATCGATCTCCACGATGGCGTTGTCGATCTCGCAACCGGCGAACGCGGCCAGGACATGTTCAACGGTCTGCACCTTGAGCGCCCCGCGCCCGAGCGTGGTCGAACGGTTGGTATCCACGACGTGTTCGATGCGCGCCTCCAGTTCCGGCTTGCCCTCGAGATCGACGCGGCGGAAACGGATGCCGCTGTTCGGTGCGCCCGGCAGAAAGGTCATGCTGACGCGGTTGCCGCTGTGCAGACCGATGCCGGAAAAGCTGACGGAGCGACGGAGAGTTTGCTGTTGTGCCACGGGCGGATTAAACAAACGCCCCAAACCATTGGCAAGCGGCACTTGGGCCGTCGGGCCAGGGGCGGGGATCAAATAGGCAGTCGGGCGTAGAGCCAGACCAGCAGTTGCGGGATGAAAAAGGCCGCCAGCACCACCACGGTCAGCGCGAGAACGGGCGCAAAATCAATTTTGCCCGCGCGCAGGGGCAGCGCGGCGAGGGGGCGGAGGAGGTTTTGCGCGGCGATGGTGATGAGGTTCCAAAACGGCGCGTTCCCCAAATAGACGTAGCTGGCCACCATGTGCAGCCCGAGCACGGCGATGATGAGGAACTGCCAGCAGAGCCACGCACCCAGACCGATGACCACCGCCTGCTCCACGAGATGACGGAAAGAAACCGCCGAAGCCTGCACGCCCATCAGTCCCAGCAACGGCCCGATAATAATCCAAAAACAAAACGTGATGACCGGCGGCAGCAGAAGTTGGAGCCATCCGGGCAGACGCGCGCACGGACCGAGGTGGGCGCGCACCCAGCCCACCCAAGGATCGCCCTGGCTGGAGGAGCGGCTCGTTCCGGCCAGCAGCAGGAGCGAGAAGTAAAACACGGCCAGAAAAAGCAGGAAGCCGAGCAGGGAAAAAACCAACATGCGCGTGAACATGTCGCTGCGAAAATGCAGCACGATGGCCCCCAACGGCAGACGCGGCAGCCAGCCCAGCGCGGGACCAATCTGCCAGTAAAAAACCGCCCGCAAGAAAAGGACGGAGGCCAAAATTATCGGAGCCACCCACGCGTCACGTCGTTGCGTCTCCGCCCGTCGAAGAGTGGAAATTAGGGCAATACCAGCGGCCCGCCCTGGCCCAAACAGTCCTCGGCTCCGCCAGTTCAGCCAGAGGAGCAGGCCGGCGCAGTTCAGAATGAAATCGAGGACGGACATGGGAGAATGACGAATTTCAAATGACGAATGACGAATGGCCGGAAGCGCAGGGAGGTCAATTCGTCATTCCCTGCTCACATCATCTTCAATAATGTGTCCGCCATGTCGCTGGGCGTGACGGCCACGCCGATGCCGGCGGCTTGGAAGGCTTCTATCTTGGCTTCGGCGGTGCCCTTGCCCCCGCTGACAATCGCGCCCGCGTGCCCCATGCGGCGTCCGGGAGGGGCGGTCGCTCCGGCGATGAATCCGGCGACGGGCTTCGTGCCGTGCTGTTTGATCCACTCGGCGGCTTCCTCTTCCGCGCTGCCGCCAATCTCACCAATCATGATGATGCCGGTCGTCTCCGGGTCGGCCATGAAGAGTTGGATGACGTCGAGGTGGGAGGTGCCATTGACCGGGTCGCCGCCGATGCCGACGCAGGTGCTCTGACCGACGCCGCGCGAGGTGAGCTGCCACACCGCTTCGTAGGTGAGCGTGCCGCTGC
>JAYVWQ010000164.1:0-4413 GCA_043785945.1 Akkermansia sp. | reverse complement strand
GCTTCGCCATCTTCTGGATGTGTGTCGGAGTAGCGGCTGTCGTCTTGGCCTATCTCCTGGCGCGGCGTCAGGCGTTGCGCGAGCAGGAGGCATTTTGGACGCCGCCCGCCAAACGCGTCACCGAAGCGCTGCTGCCGCCGTTCTATGCCGGGGCTTCCATCGGCCTGGCATCGATCATCTTTGGCGATAACTTTGATTCCGTGGCCTGGCTGGCGGCGGCGATGTGGATTGTCCTCTATGGCTGCGGGTTGAACGCCGCCGGTTTTTTCACCCCGCGCGGTTTGCGGCTCTTCGGTTCCGCCTTTGTTTGCAGTGGCACCGTGTTCTTCATGCTGGCTTTGGCCTGGCCGCAGTTGCGCACTCCGCAGGCGGCTCATGGCGTGATGGGCCTTTTCTTCGGCGGGCTCCATCTGGCCTACGGCGGCTACCTCTACTTCACGGAACCCAAGCGCCCGTGAACCCGGAACCGTTTCTCAATCTCGACCGCGTCATCCACGAAAAGGGACGGCTCGCCGCCATGTCGCTGCTCGCCGCCTCGCCGCAGCTTTCCTTCACCGACATCCGCGACACGCTCAAGATGACCGACGGCAACGTGACCGCGCACCTCCGCACGCTCCACGAAGCCGGCTACATCTCCGTGACCAAGAACATGGAAGCGAGCCGCGCCATCACCACCTACGCCCTGACCGCCACCGGACGCAAAGCCTTCAGCGCCTACCTCGACCTGCTGGAAGAAATTGTCGGGCAGATGAGAAAATAGAACAATTGTTTGAACGCGCCGCGAACTTTTCGGTCTCACTTTGCAATACAAAGTAAAATGTATGAACGACACACTTGAACAGCCGACGACCGTTAAGATTCTCCGCGCCACCCACCTTGGCCTGTGCTTCGGCGTGCGCGACGCCATCGCGCTGGCCCAAACCGCAGCACAACAGCATCCCGTGACCGTGCTGGGGGAACTCGTCCACAACGAAACCGTGCTGGCCGATCTACGCGCGCGGGGTATCCGCTTCGCCACACAACCCGGAGAGCCGACCACCGACACCGTGCTCGTGACCGCGCACGGCACCTCCGACCGCCATCGTGAAGAACTGCGCGCCAGCCAATTGCAAGTTCTCGATGCCACCTGTCCGCTCGTGCATCACGCGCACCGCGCCCTGCGCAAGCTGGTCGAGGACGGGTTTCATCCCGTGGTCATCGGCCAGCGCCATCATGCCGAGGTGCGCGGTTTGACCGGCGATTTCGAGGGCTGCGATGTGGTGCTGATGCTGGAGGACATCAATGCGCTCCAGCCGCGCGCGCGCTTCGGCGTCATCTCACAGACAACCCAGCCCATCGCGCGCGTCCGTGAACTGGTGCAACTTCTGCGTGTTCGTTTTCCCGAATCGGAAATTCAGTTCCGCGACACGGTCTGCCAGCCGACCAAGCAGCGGCAGCACGCCGCCGAGGAACTGGCGCAGCAATGCGAGGTGGTGGTGGTGGTGGGCGGGTCCAACAGCAACAACACGCGCGAACTGGTCACGACTTGTTCACGTCGCTGCGCCCGCGTGCATCATGTGCAGTCGGTGAACGACTTGCGCACGGACTGGTTTGAAGGCGCGCGGACCATCGGACTCACCGCCGGCACCTCGACCCCGGATTCAACCATCAACTCGGTGGAGCGATGGCTGCAAACACTCAACTCCCCCGAACAACCAGACCCCATTCCATGAAACACTGGCTTAAACATTTTGAACGCAACCGCGCGCTGCCTCGGCCCATTCCGTGGCGCGACCAGCTCAACATTTCCCCGACCGTGCTCCAGCCCTTCATCCGTTCGTTGCAACGATTCCAAATCGGCGAGAGCGGCGAAGGGCGGCATCTGCGCGCCGAGGCGCACGCCACGGGCGATGATGTCTATGGCCGATCCATTGACCTGTTCATCCAAGAGGAGCAGCAGCACGCGCGCTGGATGGCGGAGATTTTGCACCGGCTGAAAGCACCGCTGCTCACGAGTCATTGGACCGATGGTTGTTTCATTCTGCTGCGTCGCGTCTTCGGGCTGAACCAGCAACTGATGGTGCTGCTGACGCCGGAGATCATCGCGCGGCGTTACTTCCGCGTGCTGCATGACCGCATCGACGACCCGACGGTGCGCGGGGTGTGCGCGCAGATTCTCCATGATGAGGCAGGGCACGTTGCTTTCCATGTGGACTACCTGCGCGGTGCGTTCGCGAATCTCTCGCTACCCTCACGAATGTTGCTGCGGGCCGCGTGGCGTGTGCTGTTCCGGCTGTCCCTGCTCGTGGTGCTGCTCGACCACCGCACGCTGCTCAAGGCGTGCGGCGTTTCTTCGGCGAGTTTTTGGTGGGATTGCGATTTGATGTTCGACGACGTGGCCGGGCAAATTTTTGCCTATGCGCCTTCGGGCGTACCCGCCCCAACAACGCCCTCAGCCACGATTTCGGCGGCGTGAAATAGTCATGAATCGTCTTCAACACATTCCCGGTCCGGCTGTCGAAACTGGCATCATACCGGCAATAGATATGGCGGAAAATATTATGGGGAACGAGGCGAACCATCAGTTCCAGTACCTCAGCCCTCGATGAGCATGCCCGCCGCAACTTTTCCCTCTCCGGCACCCGCGCGGGCGCAGATTCCCACGCTCCTGCGCGGCGAGCCGGGGCCAATCCTAATCTGGATCGGAGAATGGCGGACGGCGCGCGTGGCGCTCTACGTCGCGGTCATCATTGCAGGCACCGGCACCTTCGGCTGGGCGCTCGGGGCGTGGCGCGATCCGCTGCAAGGCTTTTACACCGCCATCAAATTCCCGCTCATCGTACTGCTCACAGCGCTTGGCAACGGGCTGCTCAATGGGACGCTCGCGCCGCTGCTCGGCACGAACATCAGCTTCCGCCAGTCACTCCTTGCCGTGCTGATGAGCTTCACCATCGCGGCGACGGTGCTGGGGGCCTGCGCGCCGCTCATCTATTTTGCGGTTTGGAATGCGCCCGCTTTTTCGTCTGGGGCGCAGGGCGCAACGCTGATGATGCACAATCTGACCTTCCTCGCCCTCGTCGCGGCCATGGCCGTGGCCGGCGTCGCCGGAAACGTGCGGCTCTACGAACTGCTGCGGCAACTGAGCGGCAGTGACCGTCCGGCGCGGCGCACTTTGTTCGCCTGGCTGGCGGGGAATCTCCTGCTCGGCAGCCAGCTCGCTTGGATTCTTCGGCCGTTCGTTGGATCGCCTTGGCTGCCGGTGGAATTTCTCCGCGCCCACCCGTTCGACGGCAATTTCTTCGAGTCCACTTTTCAACACGCCCGGCACCTCTTCCCGTGAACTTGTTTTTCTAAAGCGCACCTAATTCTTATGAACGAAAACAATCCGTCACCCGCGATCCCGCCGCCCATTCCACCTGCCTCTCTTTTGTTCGCGCCCGTCGGTGAGAACCCCGATGACCGAGTGCCCATCACCGGTCCCGTCTCGGCCATCGAGGCCATGCTGCGCCATCCGCGCCGTCTGTTTTTCCAACTGCGCGGCGACCGGGCGACGCCGATCATCGGCGGCATACTCCTTGTCGCCATGCTGTGCGCGCTTATCTACGGGTTCGTGGCCGGGACGTTCGCGGGTGGCGACCAGCTTTGGGCCGCGCCGGTCAAAATCGCCGGAGGCATGTTGGTCTGCGCTGTCATCTGCCTGCCCAGTCTCTACATATTCTCCTGCCTCGCCGGTTCGGAGGCGCGGCTCGTTGAAGTGGTGGGACTGGTGGCGGGCTTGCTGGCCCTGACCGCGATTTTGCTCATCGGCTTCGCGCCGGTGGCGTGGGTGTTTTCCCAATCCACTTCCTCGCTGGCGGTGATGGGCGGACTGCACCTCGCGTTCTGGGCCGTGGCAACTTTCTTTGGCTGGAAATTTCTGAGCAACGGCTTCACCCACCTCAGCGCCAAGTCCGGCGGCGCGCTCCTGGTCTGGATGTGCATCTTCGTCACCGTCTGCCTGCAAATGACTACGGCGTTGCGGCCCATCCTTGGACGCAGCGACTCCTTCCTGCCGGCGGAAAAGAAATTCTTCCTCGCCCACTGGCTGGACATGCTGGACGAACCCAAGGTGAAAAATCCCGCCGCCGGACAACGCTGAACCATGAACCCGACCCAAGCGCGCGAAACCCAATTGCGCCGCCGCATCCGTCTCTGGACGTGGGTGATGATCATTGGCCTGGTCCTGAGTGGCGTGACCGCGCTGCCGCTCCAGACGGAACTCGAGATGCTCGCCCGCTGGTTGGGCGCGGAGAACCTCACGCCCGAGCAAGCCGCGTCCGGTTTCGTGAAATGGATTCTCCTCGTGCGCGATGCGCTGCAAACCACCAATGCCAAGTTTCCCTTTCTCGCCTACGGCACGGACTGGCTGGCCTTCGCGCACCTCATCATCGCCCT